>CAJUHM010000005.1 GCA_910586475.1 uncultured Muribaculaceae bacterium
GACTATTTATATTGGTAAACTGCCGTTAAGTTTATTTAAGATGCGTCTGCCCTGCGAAATCGACAAGATCAGTCAGCTCGGCGTTCGCATCAACTGCGGAGTGACAGTCGGCCCGGATATCAACATTGACCAGCTCTTCGACCAAGGCTTCGACGCCATTTTTATGGGCACAGGCACCGGAAAGCCCCGCCGACTGACGATACCCGGAATCGAGAACGATAGCGTGCGGCAGGCCATCTACTTCCTGCGCCGCGTGGGTCTCTACAACGCAGGACTGATAAGCCGCCAGGAAGTTCCCGTTAAAGAAGGCGACAAGGTGTTTGTTGTCGGCTGCGGCAATACAGCCATCGACGCGGCCCGCACTGCCCTCTGCCTCGGGGCCTCGGAAGTGACTATAGTATATCACCGCGACATCGAGCGTATGAGTGCACTTAGGGCTGAATACAACGACGCCGTGGCCGAGGGCGTGAAATTTTTATGGAATAGCTCAGTCACCAAAATCAAAGGCGACACCCAGCACATCACCTATATTGACATCGAAACCGATGGCAAGACCTCGGCCATAGCCGCCGACAAACTGATTCTCGCCGTAGGCAGCCGTCCCGCAAGCCGCATCGTCTCGACCACTACCGGAATCGAAGTCGACGACAAAGGTTATGTGCTCACCCGCGAGAAGCCCTACGGGATGACCACTCGAAAGGGCGTTTTCGCCGGCGGAGACGTCACAGGCAACCAGGCCACCGTGGTCCACGCCATGCAGGACGCTCGCGCCGTAGCCGCTGGAATCGCTAGTTACGTCGATGCTCTGACCCTAATGCGCGCCGTAGACAACTAATTAAACTCTTCAGGTATTTTAAATAAATAGATTCCCGTCCGCTCATATTTTATGAGCATCTGAAAATTAGGGCTGACTCCATTTTTGCAGGAGTCAGCCCGTTTAGGTTAGTTTGCTTTCGCCAAAATTTTGTCTGAACTTTGCCAGATGCGAGTGACATACACTCCATGTCATCGTAGATGCACCGCAATTTCGGCTTGAGCCTGGTTATTGTCATTTCGGGATGATTTATTGAAGATCACACCTTGATAAATCATCATAACCTGTAAACTTGCTAATTTTGCAGAATGATGTAAGATGATTTAATATGCGTTCTGAATCGAAATGAGTAATATAGATAACGTGATGATATACAGCAAATTTTTATCAATAGCAGTGGTGATTGCGCTGCTGTCGTCCTGCGCAGGAGGGGAAAAGGAACAGACTCAGGAGTCTCCTGTCGCACATAATGTGTTCACTGTCTATCCAAGCCCGGTGGGAATAGAATCAGTTGTTACTTTACCGGCTACGGTTGAGGAAGGCCGGAGTATCTCGGTCGGATTTAAGACTGGTGGCCAGATAGAGAAAATTTATGTAAATGAGGGAGATCATGTCAAGGCCGGGCAGGTCATAGCAATTCTTGATTCGGAAGATTATGCCCTCGGGGTGTCATCGCTGCGCGAGAAATATGAGAATCTCAAATCGGAAACTGAGCGGCTGACCAAACTTCATGGTTCCGGCAATTTGAGTGACAATGATTATGAGAAGGCTATCTCCGGATTGCGCCAGTTGGGAATTCAGCTGAAGATAGAAGAGAACAGACTGAGTTATTGTCGTCTTGCGTCACCGGCTTCAGGCATAGTCACAAAAGTAAACTTTGAGAATTCCGAGATGGTTGATGCCGGAACGCCTGTCATAGAGCTTATGGACAATAACAGTCTGGAGGCTATAGTGGATCTTCCTGTCCGGTTCTATGCGGAGCGTAAGAATTTCGTCGGATTCGTCGGAGAATCGACTGTGTCTCCTGATAAAACAGTTTCTCTCAGTATGCTGAGTCTGACACCGAGAGCCGACAACACTCAGTTATATCGGTTGCGTTTAGGGGTTCCGGGAAATTCCGGTTTTACTCCCGGCATGAATATTAAGGTCCGCATACTCAGTCAGGACAGTAATGAACGGGGAGTCGGGATTCCGTTGAGTTCTGTGTTTGAAAATGGCGGACGTCGGTATGTGTGGGTTGTGAATCCCTCCGACTCAACAATTAAGGCCACTGAAATAGCGACAGACGGCACTGGTGAAAACGGTGTTATCAATGTCGTCTCGGGGATCACGGCAAATGATCTTATTGTACGTACTGGAGTGCGTCATCTTGTGAATGGCGAAAAGGTGAATATGCTTCAGTCTGAATCCGACACAAATCCCGGGAATCTGCTGTAATGGAAAAGTTAGCTCAGTTTTTTGTCAGGCGACCGACTCTTTTCTGGTCGCTTATGATCGGTGTCATTCTCTGTGGAGTGTTCAGTTATCTTCAGATGCCTAAACTTGAGGATCCCGCTGTCCCGATCAAACAGGTCAGCGTGATTACTCTTTATCCGGGTGCTGAAGCTACATCGGTTGAACTTGATGTTGCGGTGCCTATTGAAGATGCTCTTCGCACTCTGCCGAATGTCGATAAAATAAAATCGGATGTAACCACCGGGCGAGCCATTATCGGTGTGGAGTTTGTAAAAGAACTTCCGATGTCTGAAATCGAACAGCATTTCGATCTGGTTCGACGGAAAGTAGCGGATGTCTCCATGAAGTTGCCGCAGGGTGCGATGGATCCAGTTGTTGTTGATGACATGATGGATGTCTATGGGTTGTTTTATGCTTTCTATGGAGAAGGGTATTCGTCGAAGGAACTTGAGAAATATGCAAAGCTATTGCGACGCGAGTTGCTGACAGTTCCGGGGGTCAAGCGTATAAACATCGGAGGAACCCAGAGTGAGGTGATCAATATCGAGTTTACACCCGAGTTTCTCAAATCCAACGGGTTGATTCCTACTCAGCTGATGTTGGGCCTGCAAAGTGCGACCGGTGCGGTCGACGCCGGCCGGGTTCGTTCTGGCTCCAGACGGCTGACAATGGAAGTCACGGAAGGCATCAGGGATATTGAAGATATAAAGAATCTGTTGTTAAGCACTCCTGACGGCAAGAGAGTCAGAGTCGGTGATGTTGCGAAAGTGACACGTGAGTATGCAACGCCGCGGACTAATTCGGTCTATGTCAACAATCAGTCGGCGCTGACAATAGCCATAACTCTGGAAAACACGGCTGTCGTTCCTGATGTGGGAAAAGCTGTCGATGCGAAGCTGGCTGAGGTCATGAAGCGTTTTCCTGTCGGAATGGAGACTGACAAAATTTTCTTTCAGCCGGATAAGGTCGATGACGCAATGGCAGGCTTTATGCTGAATCTGCTTGAGTCGGTGCTGATTGTGGTGGTGTTGCTGATGTTTACGATGGGATGGCGATCCGGTGTTATTATTGGATTCGGACTTGTGCTGACGGTGGCTCTGTCGTTTCCTGTACTGTCGGTAGCCGGAACCACACTGCAGCGCATCTCTCTCGGAGCGTTTATAGTGGCGATGGGTATGCTTGTCGACAACTCGGTTGTTATTATGGACGGTATTCTGAGCGACAGGGCAAAAGGATTGCCCCAGAATAAGTATCTGTACAGGATCGGGAATAATACGGCGATGCCCTTGCTTGGTGCAACCATTATAGCTGCCTGTACTTTTTTGCCGATTTACATAACTCCCGGGTCAACCGGAGAGTTTGCGGGCGACCTGTTTGTCGTGATTAGTGTCAGTCTGCTGGCCAGCTGGATTCTTGCTCTGATTCAGGTTCCTTTCTGCTCTAAATTCTGGCTGGGACCGAAGAAGAAAAGCGAAAAGAATACTGAACTCTATGGAAACGCACTCTACCGCACCATACGTTCGATTCTGCAATTCATAATCGGACACAGAATAGTGTCTATCGGGTGTGCAATAGCAATTTTAGTGATCTCTTTTGTTGGAATGTCTAAAGTCAGGTCTGTGTTTTTCCCGGACTTTGACTACAAACAGTTTGTTGTTGAATGTTATTTCCCAGCGACAGACGATGCGGATCAGGTTGATCAACGAATCCGGCAACTTGCAGACACTGTGGGCCGAATGGATAAAATTGATCGGGTGATTGTGAGCACCGGGGGTGCGCCTGCGCGATATTGTTTCGTAAGGCCGATGCCGACAGCGGGCGATAATTATGCGGAACTCATTGTCGACTGCAAGGACTACAGGACAATGCAGGAGATGAACCACAAGGTAAGGGAAAAACTGCGTGCAATCGCACCTGACGCGTATATAAGGACTCGTAAGTACAACTTTTCTATCTCGTCGTCACATACGGTTGAGGTTGAGTTTTCCGGACCTGACATACAGGTGCTGAAGGAGCTGTCACAGAAGGCCGAGAATATAATGCGCGGCAGCAAGTATGTCGACGCATATTCGGTTCAGAACAACTGGAATGCATCTTCTCCCGGCATTCAGTTTGCATTTTCTCAGGCAGACGCGCAGCGTGCCGGTGTAAACCGGAGTGATGTCGGCAATGCCCTGCAGGCTGCCACTGACGGATTTGCCATCGGTGTGATAAATGACGGCGACAATATTTTGCCGATACGGCTTACAATGCGCAACAGCGACGGCTCTAATCCAACTCCGCTAACATCCATTCCGGTCTGGTCGACCGTCAATATCAGCATTGACCCATCCCAGATGGAGGGCGTGCTCAGTGGCGCTACCGCACCCGATGAAATTGTCAGCAGTATGGTCCATACGACGCTACTGGGCAATGTGGTGGACAGTGCGTCTCTTAAATATCGTGATGAATATATCTTCCGATATAATGGGCAGCGCACAATACAGGCGGAAGCCGATCCCGATCCGCTTAATCCTGAAGCGACTCCGAAAAGAGTGATTGAGGATATTTCCGGACAGATTGAGTCAATTCCTTTGCCTCCGGGTTATTCAATGAGATATGTCGGCGAAAACGAAGTCTCCGGCGAAGCGTCGGATAAACTGATCGGGCAAATGCCGATTATTCTTATGATGATTTTCAGTGTGCTGTTGTTGCTATTCAATAACTGGAAAAAGATTTTTGTGATAATTCTCTGCTTCCCGTTTGTGATGTGCGGCATAGTGCCGTTGATGTTGCTTACCGACACACCGTTTACGTTTATTGCACTGATCGGCTGTATGGGGCTGATTGGAATGATGGTAAAGAATGCGATCGTGCTGGTTGATGAAATCAATCGTCTTCAGACAGATGAGCATGTCGAGCCCTATAATGCTGTGGTGATGGCTACATTGAGCCGTGTGCGTCCTGTCATGCTGGCTTCGTTCACCACTATTCTGGGAATGATACCGTTGCTGACTGATGCGTTGTATGGTTCTTTGGCTGTAACGGTTATCGGCGGTTTGTTTATCGGAACAATCATAACTCTTATGCTTCTTCCGCTGTTTTACTCAATTTTCTTCAAGATAAAAAAAGGATGAAATTATTCAGGATTATAACCTTCGCAGCAACTTTGCTTGTCGCGGAAAGTCTGTCAGCCATTACGCTGAATGTATCGCAGGCGGTCGATCTTGCTCTTGAGAACTCTGAGGAATTAGTCTCGGCAAAAAATGCAGTCGAACAGTCAGGCCTGAACAGGCAGATTGCCAGGACAGGCTATCTGCCCGGTATTTCAGGAAGTGTGACCGGAATGTGGAGACTGCCCGATAGTGAAACCGATATGGGCATGTCGCTGCGTATGCGCGGAGTTTATATGGCAGGGATCACACTGGTTCAGCCAATTTTCGCCGGCGGTAAGATCATTGCATCCAATAAGTTCGCCCGCATAGGAGAAACTGTTGCAAAAGAACAGTTGAGGCAGGTCCGCATAAGAATCACGGCTAACGCTGAGGCATCCTACTGGAGCTATATCGCGGTATTGTCAAAACTTGAAATGATGAACAGCTATCGGGCGCAGATTGATACGGTCTACAGTCAGGTGAAGGCGTCATTTGAGGCCGGAATGGCGACCAGAAATGATCTGCTGAGAATTGAGGCCCGTCAGGGGCAGGTCAGGTATCAGCAGGAACAGGTGGCTAATGGCGCCGATCTCTGCCGAATGGCTTTGTGCGACGCGCTTGGACTACCCCTTGACACACCTGTCACGGTGGAAGACTCCGAGATTCCTGTGGAAAGAGCTTCGGATCTGGAAAGCTATAACCTTGATTCCAGACCTGAGATGCAGTTGCTTCACGCCGACATAGAGGCAAAACGTCAGCAGGTGTGTGTGACAAGAGCCGAGTTTCTTCCTCAAGTCGGATTACAGGCCGGCTGGAGCGCACTGGGCAATATAAAACTTGACATGATGCAGCAGGATCCCAGTGGGAATTATGTTCCGGTATCCAACAGAATAAACGCTAATGGCTGGAATATTATGGTGTCATTGCAGGTCCCGATATTCAACTGGGGAAGAGGTCTGAAAAAAGTTAAGCATGCCCGGCTGGAAGTTGATAATGCAAGATTGAATCTCAGCAGGGCGACCCGTCAGCTTGACTTGCAGGTGCAGCAGGCAATTGCCAATGTGCGTACCGGAGAGGAGCTTGTGCGTTCTGCGGAAACATCTATGAGACAAGCCGAATCCGCCCTTGCGTCGACCACAGAATCGTATCGGCTCGGTCTTGCGACGATAACAGACCTTCTGGACTCACAGGCTCAGTGGCATACATCACGAAGCAGTCTTATCGAGGCTAAGGCACAGCTTCGCATTCATATTGTTGATTATCGTGCCGCAACGGCCCGAATCTGAGACATTGTCTGGCTTCAAAGCGTTGGCGGTGCGCGGAATTTGTTCATGATCCCAGTTGAATCGTCTGAAAGATTCAATCCACGGGAAGCTACGTTCCCCCCCCCCCGCCTGCAGGCATCAAGAACCTCAATCAGGCTTTCATTTGGCAGACCGGTGTGCCTGGTTAATGTTTGGCTCTATACGTTTTACGACTGATTCCGGAGATGGTTGCGGTATTCCACACCACTCATATTGAAATGCTGTCTGATGTATTTTGAGAATACCGAACAGTTGGAAAATTCCAGACAGACAGAGATTTCTTTCATCGAAAGATCTGTGTAGCGCAACATTCGTTCAATCTCATGGTTAAGTATTTCGGTTATCCATTCGCTTGCGGATTTACCGCTTGATTCACGGCAGACGACCGACAGATATTTAGGGGATATGTTTAATCTCTGGGCATATTCCTTGACGGAACGAAGAATTCCGTTATCTTTTGTGACTAATTGGATAAAGTCTTGAAATATGACGTATTTGTATCCCTGCGTCTGTCTGATAGCCTCAGCTGAATGTGTGTCCGGAATCCGTTTAAGAATATCAAAAAGCAGACAGCCGACAATGTTGGATACAATAACATCCTGATCAGCAATGTTGTCTTCTTTTGTCTTGAGTTCCAGAATAGAACAATACGCGTCGATCAGGCTTAGCATAAGATTGTCAAAACGGATTCTGACAAAGGGCGTCTTCAGATTGGAGAATTTTGTGAAATAGCCTTTTCTTGCCGAATGTTTGACCACTACATCAGGTGAAAGACAGAGCACTTTGTACTGAAAATCCGGTGAAGCATTTACGGGCTGTAATATAGTTCCTGGCATACAGATCAGTCCGTCGCCCGATTTGATGTCAAAAGTGGAATCAGGAGTGTTCAGTGTCAGACTGCCATTCAGGCCAATGAGAATTATCACCATTTTAATCTCATAGATGCCTGTCAGTGGAGGAAATGACGCATTTCCCTCTATGATAGATATGCCACAGTTTTTATAGATTACGTCCCAGCTGGCAGTGGTCAGCTGGTCCCATAGGAGCGGCGTTAGCTGTAAGTTGGAGTCTGTCATGGGGTATTCGTCTTTAGACTATAGAGTTATTACTGATAGGGAGATGGGTCAATGTCGATATTTCTCCGTCTATTGTTTTTTTTATCTTAAGCAGTTTAAAAAACGCCTCAAAAGTCAGACAAGAAACTTTTGGGGCGCTTTTGTTTTTTTGTGGTGTAACTTTCTTCGGAGAATGGATGGACGGTCAGACTGAGCGGGCGAAGTCGATCATGTGGAGGGCGGCTTCTGCGGCCTCGCGTCCTTTGTGGCCGTGGCATCCTCCGATGCGTTCGATGGCCTGCAGCTCGTTTTCAACGGTGAGCAGTCCGAATATCACCGGAGTGTCGCAGTCGGCGTTGAGGGCGGTCACTCCCTGAGTGACGCTCTGGCAGACATAGTCGAAGTGGGGGGTGTCGCCGCGGATGACGCATCCGAACACGATCACAGCATCATAGGCTGACGCTTCGATCATGTGGGAGGCGGCAAATGTCAGTTCGACCGCACCGGGAACGTAGAAAACATCAATATCTTTGTCTGTAAGGCCTTGTTCGTGGAGAACGTCAAGGGCTCCGTCGCGCAGGGCGTAGGTTATTTCTGAATTCCATGAGGCGACAGCGATTCCTATGCGGATGTTGTCGAGTTTGGGGAGGTTCAGTCTGGGTGCGTTTGTTGACATATGTCGAAAAGGGTTTAGTGTTGGTTTTTACGAACGTGGAAATAGTTTGTGCCAGACGTTGAAGATGTCGAGTGCCGGATTTTTGGCGGCAACAAGTATGTCTACAATGCGGCGGTGTTCTTCGTCGGCGTTGAGTTTCGAGGCTTTGTAGAGCATTGTGTTGAGGAGATGTATTCCTTTTTCGCGTGTGCTTTTTAGCGAGAGCAGGGCCTGGCCGAGGTCGATCGACAGCTGGAGCTGGATGAGAGTCATATCGGGTGATATTTTGGTCAGGTATTTGAGCGCGCGGGTAAAATACTGCACAGCTTCGCGCTGGCGGTTCATTTTGACTAATGTGCGGCCTTCTGTTGCGAGCGATTCGATGAGCCGTATGCCGGCGTCTTCGATTCCTTCGTTGACCATCTGCATGTAGGTGGTCGTGTCGGCCTGATATTGCGCGAGGGTATTGGCCTGTTTCACTCTTGATTTATAGACCGAGGTTGATGCGTTTAGTGCGAGCAGATGGGCGGCTCCGTAGCGGTCGGCGTTCTGCCGGGCGAGACGTCCGAAGAGTTTCATCGATTTCTCGATTTCTCGTTCGGCCTGTTTGTTTTCGTCGCGCGAGCTGTGGATGAATGAAATGTCATAGAGCAGCGCGGCAAGGATCTCCAGAAACGGTTCGTCTTTGCGCTTGGGACTTTGCGACAATAGGTTGAGGGCGGTCGCAGCGGTCAGGAGGGCGTCGGAAGTGAGATCGGCGTGGATGTACAGCGCTGTGAGGATCTGCATCAGGGCCGCGTGGATGTTAAGAAGCGATTCGCTTTCCTCGCCCATGCGGGTGACAACGGTGTCGAATTCCCGGATCAGTTCGATTGCGCGGTCGGTGCGCCCTTCGGTCACAAGGGTGTAGGCGGCAGTGCGCAGGAAGTCATAGATCGTGTTGAAGGAAAGCCCGTCGAGGGTGTGGCGCAGTTCAGTCGGGTTGATTGAGCCGCGCAGAATGTCGGGGCTTACAGCCGCAATGTCGCTTGCGGGCAGGAATATTGGGTCGAGTGACAGTTGATTCATAGAGCCTGAGTGTTTACAGGATTGGGGAGGCTCAGCGGCGCGATTTTGTTCCGAGATAGCCTCCGTGGTGGCGCTTTGCGTAGTCGGCACGGGTGAAGCCTGTCTCATTCATTACGTTGACAACCAGGATGTCGCCGATGACGGTCATCATTGTTGTCGACGTGGTCGGGGTCAGTCCGAGGGGACAGACTTCCGGGGCTGCCGCAGTAACGAGTGATGCATCGGCCAGTTTCGCGAGTGGACTTTCTGCATTGCCTGAGATGACGATCAGCGGAATGTCGGCATAGAGGTTGCGGGCCAGTTCGACGAGGTCGATGATTTCGCGGGTGCGTCCGGAATTGGACACGAGAAGCATGACGTCGTTGGGCTGAAGCACACCGAGGTCTCCATGCTGGGCTTCGGAGGGGTGGAGATTGACGGCCGGAATGCCGGTCGATGAGAATGTGGTTGCGATGTTCAGAGCGATCTGGCCGGCTTTGCCCATTCCGGATGTGACGAGCTTGCCTCCACGTCCGGCGACATGTTCGACGATCAGTTGGACTGCTTTGTCATATCCTTCGGTATAGGGTATTTCTGCTATTGCTTTACTTTCAGTGGCCAGAATGGCTTGCATTGATTCGCGTAGGTTCATTACGTAGAGGCTATGGAGAATGATGGGGGATGATGATGCGCGACAACGCCGGCTGTCCTTCCCGAAGGAGGCAGCGACGGCGTCATTTTGCATTGCAAAATTAAGCAATTATCGCCGATTATGCAAGTTGGCGCAGATCTCTTAGCGTGACAGTGTTCCGTCGTCGGCGATTTTCAGCGGAGAGCCTGGAAAATCTTCTTCCGAGAGTTTTCTGATCAGTCTGGCCGCGGAATTGTTTTTGTCGAATCGCGGGCCGATGCCGCGGTGCTGGATCAGGGAGTGGATCTTGCCGCTGAGAAACTCGCCGTTGCTGCCGACGACGACTTCGGCAATCGGTGCATAGCCTGTCGCGCCGGCGATCCCCATGCGGTAGGGGGTGCAGAAGTTTCCGAGCGAGTAGAAGATTATGCGGTCTTTGTAGAGCTCGGCGGCGCGCGGAACGTGCGGGCCGTGGCCGAAGACAATGTCTGCGCCGAGGTCGATAGCAGTGTGGGCGAAGCGTTCGACATTGCCGCGGTTTTCGCCGAGATAGGTCTCTGCCTTGTGGGGAACGTGGAGATAGGCTGTGCCCTCCGCTCCGCCATGAAACGAGACGACTACCAGATCGGCACGTGAGCGCAGATCTTCGATCACACGTTTGAGCTCGGCAAGATTGTTGACATCGAGGTTGTTGCCGCCATGACCGAACTGGGTTACGCCTATTTTCAGACCTTTGCGCTCGATTATTGCGGTCTCGCAGATGCCTTTGAGTCCGACAACGGGAAGGTTGGCGTCGCGCAGAGTGTGCATTGTCGAGGTGCGTCCCGGATGTCCGAAGTCGTTGATATGGTTGTTGGCTATGCCGACGAAATCGAATCCTGCGTCGGTGAGATTGCTGACATATTTGGTCGGCATGCGGAACACGAAATATGTTTTCGGGTTGCGCATCGGACGGCGCCGTCCGGGGCCGTCAAGAAAACTGCCTTCGAGGTTTCCGCCGGCAATGTCGACCCGTTCGGTGACCGTGCGGGCATCGTCAAAGAGATTAGAGCCGTCGTTGGCCGGGAGTGTGGAGCCGTGGATAGAGTCCGGATAGGTTGTGCCCATCATTATGTCGCCCATGAAAGCGAACGAGAGGGTGACGGTGTCGCTGACAACGAGATTCACTGCCGTGTCGGGCATGGCTGCCGAATCAGCCGGACTCTGTTCCGGAGTGGAGGCTGCGCGTCCGCCGCAACCGGTCAGAGCGGACAGAAGACACATTGTCGGAAGACCGACGGTTCTGAAAAAAAATGTAGAGGTCATAGTATTAATTGGTTTGTCGATTGGATTCTGTTCTTTTTGAGGACATATTGTTCAGTGCTGTGGGGGGATTTCCTGAAAGTTTCTTAGACAGATGCTGCCACATGTCTCCCGCATGGCAAATATCGTCAGAATCCAGGGATTCTGCAAGTGAAATTCCGCCATGTCTCATTCGGATACATTTGTTCAAGTATCTGATCTGTCGGGTCCATTCTCTCAAAAGCCGCCAGTCTCTTTCTGCAACAGGGGTCTAAATAAAAAACTGACCTCTTAAAAAGAGGTCAGCGATGATAATCAGTGGAGTATAGCGGACTCGAACCGCTCACCTCGACACTGCCAGTGTCGCGCTCTAGCCAGATGAGCTAATACCCCAGTTATAAGGTTCGTGTGGCAAAGTTAAGCTGTTTTTTGAAATTATGCAAATTTTCACACATGTTTTTCTCTCTTTATCTTAAAACTGTCAGATATTGCAGATTGCATGGAGCGTCAGTTCTATAAGAGCCGGACTGCGGGTGGCGGTCCGGCTCTTATGAGTTCTTTCGGGAGTCTGCTGTCAGCGTTTGAGCGACGAGACGGAGAAGTGCGACGAGAGTTTTTCGAGCTTCTTGAAAAGGGCGTGCTCTTCAGAGTCGAAGCCGTTAGTGTAGGCTTTGAAGCGTTCGATGTCTTTGTTGTTGAGCCGATAGACCCCCTTTCCGAGCATCGGACGCCGGGCCATCATGTTGTGGAGCTCGACAGCGGCACGTTTGCGGTCGGCAACGCGGACGATGGCTGCGACGCGCGGCGATTGCTGCGGTTCCTCGCGCCTCACACGAAGAGTATAGCCGTTGTCGCCGATGCGCAGCAATACGGCATAGCCTTCGGCATGGGCGCGGTCGTAGTCCTCCTTTTCTACCGCAAACACTTCCGCGAAGCGGTCCGTTGCGGTTGCAATGTCGTCGGACGCAATTGCATTGCGCTGACAGAATGAGTCGAGCAGTTTCAGAAAGCAGTCGAGAGTAGCGAGGGTGTCGCCGCTTGCGCTGTGCATTCCGTCGGTTCCGAAACTGACGTCCAGCTGTGCGGTGACTTTTTCGAGGCTGACGCCCTGAAACAGATCAAGGCCGTTCTCTTTCCCATGATTGATCCAGAACCAGTCGCGGAGTTCGAGGATTTTTTTCTGTTGCAGGCGTTCGACACCCTGACGCTCGAGATGGAAAATGTCGTTTTCTATGGCAAATCCGATCAAGGCATCTGCCCGGTCGATTATTTCCTGGATTTCGGGCAGACATTCGGAAAAGGCCGGTGCGCCGGCAACCATTTCGGGCGTGATGTGGTGGATCGACGAATCCCACTTCGAATAGTGGACCGGGCAGAAACGTTGATGGTAGATTTCTTTTCGGTCCAGTCCGTAGACTGACAGCTCGATCAGTTCATCTCCCTCGACGAATTCCGCATCAAGACAAACGCATTTCTGAGATTCCTGCTCCATAGGTGTCAACGGTTGGTTATGTCTGAAATGTTGAATTTTCCAGAGAGGGTGTTGACTTCAGTTCGTCCTTGCAGAATTGAGAAGAGGAATTGGCGTATGCGTTCGACGGTGAGCTGCGACGGCTCTCCGTCGGCTCCGGGACCGAGGTCGTAGGTTTTGAGCAGCTGCGGGCCGAGAGCCGCGGCTGTCAGCAGGAAGTGGTTCTGGAACTTGTCTGTGTCGAGAAGGTCGGCGGCAAGGACTTTGCCGATCACGCTGTAGCTTCGGAGCGTTTTGGTCATCTCTCCGTCGGAGAGCGATGATCGCAGTTCGTCGCTCGAGAGGTCGATCTCGATTTTGCCGGAATCGGGCGACTGGGGCAGTCCTTTGAAGAGGTCGCCGAGGTCGGCGAGGCTGAGGTTGAAGAGATGGGTCTCGGGGGTGTGGATGAGCGGTTCGATCGAGAATGCGCTCGGAAGGAGAAGATAGTTGATGTCGCTCAGACGCACGGAGGGGGCGTTGAACGTTCCGACCATCGACGAGCGCATGTCGATTTCCTGAGTTGCGAAAACGCCGCCCACGACAACACTGTTGATGAGCACGACTTCGTCGGCATAGATGCTTCCGGCAACGAAGGCGTTGGTAAGTTCGACGGATTTTGCGTTGATGTCGGCCAGAAACGATAGCGTGGCCGATGAGCCGCGCGAAATGACTGAATTGACGGCGCCGACTGATTTCTGGAACACGATTTCGCCTGTCGCGTCGTTGGCGACATAGAGCTCATTCTGGGCAAAAGCCGCGCCCTGGATCGTAGCGCTGCCGCGCCGCACTTCGATGCGGTGGCCATAGATCGGACCTTCGACAATCGTGTCGCCTTTGAAGATTATGTTGCGGTTGAGTTCCGAAGTGCGTTCGGGCAATATGGAGCTACGCACCAGATTGTCTTCCAGAAGGAGATCGGTGCCGTTGACTCTTATTTCTTTGAGTTCTTTCATGTGGAGTGGTATCAGAGTGAGAGGATTGGGTTATTGATAAATTGGGTGAGATAGTTTCTGATTCGGCGGTCGTGGGCCGAGTCTGTCGGGAATTCACGGGCGACCTGTCGCGAATAGTCCTGTTTGATTCTTTCCGACTGTGTGGCGTCAGGCGATTTCCACTGGGCTTTCTTGAGTTCGGAAGTCATTCTGCGGCGCAGGCTGTTGGGAACGACGTCGGGCTTATGGAGCACCGACCGGCTGACCTGTGGATTCTCGTCATCGGTTTCTTCCGAAAGGCAGACCGGCACGAAGAGGCGTCGGGCGTTGTCGGTCGGAAGGAGCACGCGGTCAATCGTTTCGCGGTCACGGTTCTGGCATGTCAGATAGGCATTGGCGGCATGGATGGCGTCGAATGCGCGTTTTTTTGCAACCGAGGCAAGGAGCGAACTTTGGACACGGGCGTTTTCAGAGGCTGTCACCGCTGCGATTCCGACAAGATCCGACCCGAGGGCGCGGGCTGCGCATTCGCCGGTCGATTCCCGGAGTCTGAAAGCAGCTTTGTCGAGTTCGAAAACTCTGTTCTGCAATTCCTTGTTGAGGTCGGAAAAGATTTTAGAGTAGCGCTCGGTGCTGCGTCCGTAGTCGGCTTCCATCTGTTGTCGTTTGTCGCGGCAACGTGAGGAGAGGGCGTTGAGGTGGAGAAGGGTCGCGTCGACCTGACTCTTCAGCGCTGCTATCTGCTGTCCGAGTTCCGAGCGCACTGTCTTAAAGAAACCTCCGATGATTGTCTGCGAGATTTTCCGGTTGTTTTCGTGGATCGATTCCGTCTGCATCGCTTCGGTGGCGACCACTGAGGCCGTCAGGGCGTTGACGTGATTGCCGCATGCTGCGGCCGACGAATCGAAATCGTCCGTGTCGACGAGGACGTTGACACGGACATATTCCTCCGCCGTTCCATTATATCTTAGGGTGGTCTGTCCGTTTGAGACAGTTCCGCTGTAGGGAATGCGGATGAGTTTCTGGAATGATCTGGTATAACTCATGGCCTCAGGAGATTTTCAGGGTTTGGAACTCTGTTGCTGAAAGAAGCTTTGTCATGGTCTCCTTTATGCGGGGCGTCGCGTTGAAATCGGCCATAATCATGTTGAATTCGTCGCGCACGCGCTGGCTCACGGGTTCGGGAGCTTTCCACGGGAGGGTGTGTTCGACGTCGGTCGCCGCATTTATGATCGCATTACGCGAACGGTCGGTCAGACCCTGTGCGGGAGGAGTCACATGGATGAGTGATCCCTCGACGGCGCCGGCCACGCCATGCCATACGGCTACGGGAACGAAGGCCGGTCTGACAGCCTCATCGATTCCCCGCGCGAGAAGCACCCGGGCCGTCAGTGCTTTCTGCTCATTGAGGTCGAGAAGAAACGAGCGCATGATCTCGATAAGCCCCGACGCTTTATGTTTGATGCTCGAAGCCATCAGTTTCTGGGCCACGGAGATCGACTCGGTCTGTCCGATGGGGACAGTGGCCGTCAGCTGTTTGCCGCGGTTGTTGATCGTGTCGATTTCAGTGATTGCAAATCTGAAGGCGGCTTTGTCAAGTTCATAGACACGGCGCTGGAGTGCGCGGTTGAGCGAGCCGAACAGTTTGGTATAGCGTGCGGCAAGCATTCCGTAGTCGTGTTCCATTCGGTCGCGAATCGAGTTAAGCTGCCGGCGCTGCTGGTTGAGCTGGAGCAGCAGAGAGTCGACCTCGCTTTTCCATTTCGCGATTTTCTGGGAAATCTGGGAGTGGATGAGAGAGTAGAACCCACGGTTGACATTTCGGCAGACATCGTCGGCCGCATCCGACTGGGCTTTGATGACGGCAGTCTGCATAGCGACGACGGCTGTTGTCGTTCCGTCGATATGATTGGCCACACGGTCAATGCTTTTGGCCATGGGCTTGGTGTCGATAACACAATCTATAATAGCCATAGGTCAGTCATTGTTAGAGGGTTGCTGGGTAGTGTCGTCCGGCTGGACCTGAGGTTCCTGCTCGCAGAGTGAGGCGAGGGCTTCGCGTGCGATTGCCGGCAGATTAAGCGACATGTGTTCGTGTGCGAGATCCTCCACGCTGGGTTCGGGAGGAATGACCGATGATTTGGCGAAGAGGGGGTTGACTGTTGCCAGAGGCTGGCGGCGCGCATCGAGACTGTTGATTTCTCCGGCAGCGACAGCCGCTTCGTTGGAGTGGCCGTCGCGCAGTTTGGCGTCATAGTATTCCACATGGCCGAACGATTCGGCTCTGCGATCGATGTCCTCTTTCAGACGTTCGATATATTCCTCGAATTCGATCTGCGCGCGCTGGAACTCCTGTGACTGCAATTCGAATGCGGCAATATTTTCTTCGGTGTTTTCCACTGCGGTGACCACCGTGTCGTCGAGATTCTGCGAGCCCTCGGCCATAGAGTTTTCGGTGCGCTGCAGCGAGGCGAGGGTGTTGTAGGCGGCCACATATTCTCTCAGGCTGCCCTGCATCAGGTTGATGATTTCGGAACTTTCGGCACGGTTCGAACGATAGAACGCGTCGGTGTCCTGATGCCATTTGTTGAGATAAGAGATTTTCTGGTCTTTGATGCCATTATAGATCTTGAGGCGTTCGATGCGGTTTTCGGCCATAAGGTTCTGGACAACCGGAGCCATGATCTCCTCGATGATCTGATGGATTCCGAATGGCATAGAGCTGACATTTCCGTCTTCCGACGTCCACATTCCCGAAAGGAGATTGAATTTCATTCTTGAGCTTGGCCGCAGATTGAAAGGTTCATAATCCTCGATGTCCTGCGAGTAGTCGAACTTTTCGTTTCGGATGCGGTCGATCTCGTCATATTCGAGAATCGGCGAATAGTGGTTGTAGGGGGCTTTGAGAATCTTATAAAGGAGTCGGTTGGACTCGAACACGACTTTATCGACCGACGCGACCTTAAGGGCGGAAATCGCCTGGACGGAAATCGCCATTGTCGACATGAGTCCCTTGATGACATCCTCGAAGTGGCGTGTCTCGCTTGAAAGGGCGTCCTTAAGGCTGTTGAGCTCGCGGAAACGGTCGATGCGTCCGGCATATTGTTCGGCGTTGAAAACGTTGAGCACCGGCGATCCCTCAGGAACAGAGTCGGTGGCGAATTCATCAATGAAATCGAGATATTTGCTGTCGCGGGGCACGAGGGGCAGTGAGACGGAAACCGTGTCGACATCCTCCATGCAGAACGAAACGGTCCGCAGTGAGCGTTCGAGCGCGCCCAGATAGTCATGTTCCTGCACCTCCTGGATCGATGTCGAGTAGTCGGCAGTTTCGAGAGGTTCGGTGTCTTCCGACGATTCAATGAGGGGTGCTTCGACTGACAGTTCCTCGATCCGGTTGATCGTTCGTGCAAGCAGCTCGTTCTGACGCGGGAGTCTCAGCGAGACTTCGCTGTCGGGGACATCGCCCGTGAAATCGACCATAAAGCTCTTGTCGTCATATTTGACCTGATCGGCGACCGGGACATAGGCGATTCCGAGGCGGGAGATTCTGTAGTCGCGGAAGATGTTTTTGTGTTCTTCCTGAAGACGGGCGATTTCGGCGTCGGTTTCCTCGATCTTCCGGGTGATCTGTTTCTTTTTGACGAATGCCATAAAGAAGAGGATAATGGTCAGATACCAGTACCAGGTCTTCGACAATTCTGTCTCATAGTCTGAACGCTGTGCTTTCAGGCCCTCAATTTCTTCTTCGATGCGCTCTTCTTCGCTGACAATTCTTTCAGCGGCCATTTTATAGTAATTGAACAGGATGCGCGCCTGATCCTGATAGATATTACTTGATGTTGGGAAAATTTTACCTTCCATGGTTGTGAAAAAAGGTGAGTGTGTGATAATGGGAATTGTTTTATGCCGGTTAGTTCGAATAGATCGATTTGCGTTCCGCTATAATGTGGTCGAGTTCCTTGATAGCGCGTTCGATAGCCTGGGAATTGCTTTCATAGTCGGAGCAGAGGCTATTGAGACGGGCTGTTTTCTGAATCATCTCCTGTTCGAGGTCGGCGGCTTCGCGCGAATTCGACGGGGACAGGTAGCGGATCTTTTCTTTCAGTCCGGCAACGGACCGGGCCACTGGCTGTGGGATGCCTTCTGAAAGGGTGATCGTGCGGTTGAGTTGTCTGAACTCGCGCTGGAGAGCTTCGAGATGGTTGGTCAGCCTGACCTCTTTGTTGTAGACTTCGACGCTTTTTGCACTGACTTCAGACCCGGTCATCATACCCAGAATCAGAAGGAAAATCAGGATGATCTGGACAATAAGCTGAGATCTGAAATCGACTTCTTCGTGATGAAGTCCGACCATTGCAAGGACCGCAAAAAGCGCATACAGACCTGCGAGCAGATAGCTCGCGCCGAGAAAGCCGACTTCACGGCCGGCGGGATCATTGAGGTTGAGCATCGGGCGTAGCGCACGGTAGGCAAGGACCGTGTAGGCTATTGCCGAAACGGTCAGGTCAAGCCAGAATACGTTTTCCGGCAGCGACGTCCCATACATGAAAAAACAGAGGATAAGGACTCCAAGCCCTATTCCGAAGATTGCCCACTGGACAAAAGAAAGCTGTTTCATAGTAGATTAATAGAATGGTTGGATGATATGACTGGTTGAGGACGTCATGAACGCCGGTTGCCGCACTTGGGGCAGAATTTGACGTTAGGCGGGAGCGTTGAGCCGCAGCGGGTGCAGGTGTCGGATGAGACCACTCGCTGGCCGCAGTTGCCGCAGAACACGCTTCCCGGCTGGAGCGGCGAGTTGCAGTTCGGACAGTGGACTCCTCCGGCATTGCCGCCGAGCGTGGTTCCGCAGCTGACGCAGCGGCGTGAATGGGGATTGTTGTCAGTTCCGCATTGCGGACATGGATTGTACTGGTTGCCGCAGTTCGGACAGAAACTTGAGGTCGACGGATATTTCTTGCCGCAGTTTGAACAGTAGACCATCTGAGGGCTCTTCTGTTGCGGCTGACCCGGTAAGGCGTTTCCGCCTGCTGCCGGCTGCTGGGGCGACGACGGACCGAATGTCGGCTGGTTGTATTGCGGGCGCATCATATCGGATGCGACACCTCCGCCGGCGGCTTCGCCACCCATCATTCCGTTCATCATGTTGATCGCCATTATGCCGCCGAGAAGGCCACCGCTACCGCCTGATCCCATAGCGCCTGAGATGTTGCTGATAGCCGAATTGGCCGTTTCGAACATCTGTTCCTGTTGCCATGTGCGGCCGGTGATTGACATCGTGCTTTGCTGAGCGATTGCTTCACGGATCTGGCGTCCGTCGGGCGATGAGTCGTCGATGTCGATCTCGTTGATATAAAATTTGGTCAGTTCCAGCCCGAGATCGCTCCAGAACGGGGCTATTGAGTCGCGCAGATATGTCGACATCGAGTCGAGAAAAGCTCCGATCTGTTTGAATCCGATGTGGTTCTGCATCATGAACTGCAGGATCGCCGACTTGGCTTTGGATGTGAACTCGCCGCGTGACTGTTCGGTCATGTCGCTCTCGGAGAAGACTGCACGTGTGCCGACGAAGTTGATGAGAAACTTTTCGGAGTCAATGATCTTAAGCCCGTACTGGCCGGCGGCGTAAAGGGGAATCTGGGTGTTGTAGTCGGCGTCGTGCATCGGCAGACGGGAGATGCGCCAGTCTATATTGAACACCTGAATTTTGTTGACAAACCAGACTTCGGCCGTAAACGGATTCTTGCCGCCGAACGGAAGGCCGTAGAGATGGCGGAGTATCGGGAGGTTCTCCGTGTCGAGAGTGTGTTTGCCCGGGCCGAATTTGCCCATCAGGCGTCCCTTTGAGAAGAGCAGTGCTTCCTGCGATTCGGAAACGAGTAATTGTGTGTAGGTCGACAGATTCGTCTGTGGGAATCGGTATGCATAGATGGTCGGCCCGTCCTGGGGCTGCCATCTGACAAGATCGATAATTGCCATGGTTATAGTTCTGTTTTAAGGATTCGTGGAAATGTGTGTGGATAATGATAGATTTGTCTGTGTGTATCGTTTTGTCGGGATTGTGGGAGTTTCGGGATTTCAGAGATATTTGTTGTCGTGGCGGATTCTCACATCTGTGAGCATCACCTTGATCTGCTGTTCGTCGCTTTTCGGACAGATAAGCAGCACATCGCCGGCATCGGCCACAATGCAGTCGTGGATTCCGCTTGCGACCACGAGCTTGTTTTCCGGGGCCATGAAGATGTTGCCGGTCGAATTGTATGTCATTATGTTGTCGGTGACAGTGACATTGCCGTTGTCGTCGCGTCGGGAGTTGTCATAGAGAGAGCCCCAGGTCCCGAGGTCGCTCCAGCCGAAGTTGACACATTCGACATAGACGTTGTCGGCCTTTTCCATTACGGCGAAGTCGATCGAAATAGATGGACATCCGGAAAAGTTCTGCTCGATGAATTCGTCTTCTCCTTCAGTGGCGAATCTGTTGGTCCCCGCGTCGAAAACCGCCGCGAGGTCGGGGGCGTAGTGATGGAGCGCGTCTTTGATCGATTTGACGGTCCAGAGGAAGATGCCTGCGTTCCAGAAAAATTCTCCGGTGTCGATGAAGACCTGTGCGAGTTCTTTGTTGGGTTTTTCGGTGAAGGTCTTGACTTTCAGGAGGCCTGGTTCTATCTCGCGGCCGATCTGGATGTATCCGTAGCCGGTTTCCGGACGTGTCGGGTTGATTCCGAGAGTCAGTAGGGCGTCGTGGCGTTCGATGAAATCAAACCCTCGGGCCACACAGTTTTCAAAGATCGATTCGCGGGTGATCAGGTGGTCGCTTGGGGTGACGATCATCGAGGCCTGGGGATCGATCGCTCCGATATGATAGGCTGCCCAGGCGATGCAGGGGGCTGTATTGCGACGGTCCGGTTCGAGGAGAATCCGTGAGCGGTCTATTTCCGGCAACTGTTCGCAGATCAGGTCGACATACTGGCGATTGGTGACGACGATGATGTTTTCGGGTCTGATCAGCGGAAGAATCCTGTCATAGGTCATCTGCAGGAGCGAACGCCCGGTTCCGAAAAGGTCGAGGAACTGTTTGGGCATGTTCGCACGGCTGTAGGGCCAGAAACGGCTACCGATGCCGCCACACATTATCACGCAATATCTATGAGGGTCTATCATATTATCTTCTGGAGGATTTGACTTTTGGTGAAAAGCGTCAGGCCGATCGGGCTGGAAAATGTGCTTTTCAATGTGGCTAAATTACAAGATTCATTTCAAAAAAACAAACCAAACCGGAACCTTTTTTCATGCTGCCGGAAAAAAACATCGCAAACGCCCTCCGGAAAGTCATCCGGCCGAAAGGGATTTCGGGCGCTGCGACTGTAAATTTAGGGTATCTCAGGATTTTGACGTAACTTTGCACGCCGGGGAATGGTTCTGTAGGCATTTCCCGACCGGCCGCAGCAGACAGCCGCCGCCGTAAAGAGAAATCAAAATTGTTGAATTACAGAAATTAAACATGTCAACTTACACAGAACAATCGCGCCGTAAAGTGACCACGACGCGAATCCGCGAAATGAAAGCGGCCGGAGAGAAAATTGCATGTCTGACGGCCTATGATTTCACTATGGCCCGGCTGGTCGATGCCGCCGGTGTTGATTTTATCCTTGTCGGCGATTCAGCCGCCAATGTCATGATGGGCTATGAGACAACATTGCCGATCTCACTCGACGATATGATAACGTTTGCCCGCGGCGTCGTGCGTGGTGTCGAGCGTGCTCTGGTTGTCGTTGACCTTCCGTTCGGCTACTATCAGGGATGTCCCGACAAGGCCCTTGAGTCGGCTGTCAGAATCATGAAGGAAACCGGAGCCTCGGCTGTCAAGCTAGAAGGAGGTGCTGAAATTCGTGAGTCTGTCGAGCGAATCCTGGCCGCCGGAATCCCCGTCTGCGCCCATCTCGGACTGACTCCTCAGTCTGTCAACCAGTTCGGAGGCTATGGTGTCCGCGCCAAGGGCGACAGCGAGGCCCGCAAGCTTATTGAAAACGCCGAGTTGCTTCAGGACCTGGGATGTTTTGCCGTCGTGCTCGAGAAGATTCCGGCTGCTCTTGCCAACGAGGTGACAGCCCGTCTGTCGATCCCCACGATCGGAATCGGAGCCGGCTCAGGCACCGACGGTCAGATCCTCGTCGTTCAGGACATGCTCGGAATGAACGAAGGGTTCAAGCCTAAATTCATGCGTCATTTCGGACAGATCGGTCAGGCGGTCACCGCTGCTGTCGGTTCCTATGTCAGCGAAGTGAAAAATGTCACCTTCCCCTCCGATCGCGAATGTTATTGATGAAGGGAGGACGTCTGACGCTCGACTATAAAATTCTTCGTCTCGGGTTTCCGATCCTCATCGGACAACTCGGGACGATTGTTGTAGGCTTTGCCGACACCGCAATGATCGGCCACCACGGGACGCCTGAACTGGCGTCGGCCTCGTTTGTCAACAACCTGTTCAACGTGGCGATCTTCACGATGCTCGGATTCTCTTACGGAATCACACCCCTTGCGGGTGCGCTTTTCGGAAAGGGGCGCATCGAGGACACCGGTGTGCTCATGAAGTCGGCGCTTCTGGTCAATATTCTTTTCGGGATTCTTGTGTCGGCGGTGATGCTCGGATTCTATTTCAATCTGTCGCGGCTCGGTCAGCCTCAGGAGCTGCTTCCGCTGATCCGTCCCTATTTCCTGATCTATCTCGGCGGACTGCTTCCGCTCGCGATTTTCAACAGCTTTGCCCAGTGGGCCTATGCGATCAACCGGACAAAGATGCCGATGTGGATAATCCTGATCTCCAACTGTCTGAATATCATTGGCAACTATATGCTGATCTACGGCCATTGCGGCTTCCCCGAAATGGGTCTCAACGGGGCCGGGATCTCAACGCTGGCTGCAAGGATATTCTGCGCGTTGTCGATCCTCGGAGTGTTTATGCTTCATCCCGGCTATGCTCCTTGCCGGCGTGGACTCGCTTCGGGCCGCATCTCATTCGGCGAGATCCTACGGATCAATCTGACGTCATGGCCAGTGGCGCTGCAGATGGGGTTCGAGTCAGGATCGTTTACTTTCGCCGCAGTCATTGCCGGATGGCTCGGAGCGCTCGAGCTCGCCTCCTACCAGGTCACGGTCATTCTCGGAACACTCGGTTTCTGCGTCTATTACAGCATGGGGTCGGCGACATCCATCATGGTCTCCAATGCTGCCGGACAGGGCGACCGCCGGCTCATGCGCCGCACGACTTATGCCGGCTACCGTATTATTCTCGTTCTGGCCGCATGTTCGTCGCTGATCTTTCTTTTCTGCGCCCGCCCGATTCTCAGCCTTTTCACCTCTGACGAAGCCGTTATCGCGCTAAGCCTCACCCTCATTCTGCCCCTCGTGCTCTATCAGCTCGGCGACGCCACTCAGATAGCCTTTGCCAATGCACTGAGAGGAACGTCACACGTCATGCCGATGCTCTGGATCTCGCTTTTTTCCTACGGGATCGTCGGAGTGCCGTCGACCTATTTCCTCGGCATCACCTGCTCGATGGGGCTCTACGGGATTGTACTCTCCTTCTCTGTGTCGCTTTTTCTTGCCGGAGCTCTGTTTCTCAGCTTTTTCATGCGGGCGACGTCGCCGAAGTCCTGAAACAGCGATTCCGGCTGATTTGAGGGGAATTAATGATTTTTTAATATTTTTGTGTGGCAGACCCCGAGAATTAGTCTAACTTTGCAAAGATCTTATTGTAAATAATGTTGTAGATAAATACGAGTTGAAAACCGACGGATTGAACTACCGTCAAACTCAATAACCGAAAATAACAGACATAAATGGAAAATAAAGAACTTGACAGAATCAGCTATGCTCTCGGACTGAGCATGGGCAACAATTTCCGCAGCAGCGGAATCGAGAAAATCGACGTAAAGGACTTCGCTGACGGCGTTGCGGCTGTTTTCGACGGCGCGCAGCCCAGAATGTCCTACGAAGAAGCTAAAGAAGAAATCCGCAAATTCTTCACCGCTATGGAGGAACGCCAGCAGGCAGAAGCCGCAAAGAAAGGCGAGATCAATGCCAAGGCAGGTGAGGAATTCCTCAGCAAAAACGCACAGCGCGAAGGCGTCAGGACAACCGAAAGCGGTCTGCAGTATGAAATTATCGAGGAAGGCGCCGGCGAATCTCCCACAAAGGGAGACCGCGTGACAGTCCACTACACCGGTAAGCTCATCGACGGAACAGTGTTTGACTCATCTGTTGAACGCGGCGAACCTGCTACTTTCGGCGTGACTCAGGTCATTCCCGGATGGGTTGAAGCTCTCCAGATGATGAAAGTCGGAGCTAAATGGCGTCTGTTCATTCCGTCGGCACTTGCCTATGGCCCCAACGGCGCCGGTGGCGTTATCGGCCCGAACTCAACCCTGATTTTCGACGTTGAACTTCTCAAGATCGAAAACTGACCGGTCCTGGAATGAAGAAGTCTTTGCTCCTATCGTTTGCGATTCTGATGGGCGCCCTGATAGTCGGAGTCCCGTCAGCATCTGCATTTGAACTTAACCGCCAGGAAGCCGATTCGGTCTGCGCGGCAATGGGCACAATCTGGGGTAGCCAGATAAAGAAAAAAATTGCCGGCGAGGACCCTGAAAAAGCCAAAGAATATCTGCGCGGAATCGAAGACGCGCTGAAACTTATAGGCAACAATGACGCCTATCTCGAAGGGCTGAAACAGGCTGTTCTCATTGACTCCCGAATCGGACAGGTCGAAAAGATGGGCGGATTCGATGTCAGTCGCGAGCGTTTTGCCTACTATCTCCTTCGGGCGTCTGAGGGTAAGCGTTCCGGCTACTCTCCATCTACGGCCGAGGACTTCATGAACGGTCTGATGACGAGAATCGCTGCCGAAACCCAGCGTCTGGAAGCCGACAAACGCTATCTCGCCTCCGAAGCCGCACGCAAGGGAGTGGAAAAAATGTCGTCAGGGCTCCTCTTTGAAGTTCTTGAAGAGGGCGAAGGCGACGAGACCCCGGGATCTGAAGCCAAGCTTCTGATACGATACACCGGAGCTTTCGTCGACGGGAAGGTCTTCAATGAAGCCGGCGAAGGAAAAGTCTTCAGCGTTTCCGAACTGATTCCCGGATTCCGAGAGGGTGCGATGAAGATGAAACGTAAAGGCAGATACCGCCTGGTGATTCCCGCTGAGATAGGCTACGGGTCGGCAGGCGTCATGGGGGTCATCCCTCCTGATGCGGCGACAGTCTTCACTGTCGAGCTGCTCGACTTCAACAATCCTCCAAAGACAAATTAATTGAACATTCTAATCAAACAACAGTAATAAACAATCATGAAAAAAATCATCGTAGCCTTAGGCGTTGCCGCCGTGGCTCTTGGATTCTCGAGCTGTAACAACGAAGGCTCGACTGCCGGTAGCGGCTCACAAAGCGATTCTCTGTCAATCCTTCTCGGTGACGTGCAGGGTGCAAGTTATCTTCAGATGTGGGATCAGATTCCCGACACTATGAAAGCCAAACTCAGCAAGGATAAATTTATCGAAGGTTTCAAGGCTGTCATCAGCCGCGATCCGAAAGAAGACCAGGCTTACATCATGGGTATGAGCACAGCTCTTCAGTTGGCCGGTAATATCGCTCAGATGCAGGACGCAGGTGTGAAATTCAACAAAGACGTCTTCATCTCCCACTTTGCAGAATCCTTCAAGAAAGACTCTGTTGACCAGGCTAACGTTATGGCCGCTAATGAAGCGCTCCGTGTCTACATGAACGAGGCCAACGAACTCATCATGAAAAAACAGCAGGCCGATCAGCAGGCTGCAATGGCCGCTAAGCAGGCTGATGCCGAACCCGCAATCAAAGCCGGTAAGGAATTTATCGAAGCCCAGAAGAAAGCCGATCCCTCGATCAAGACAACTGAATCGGGCGTAAGCTACAAGGTCGTTAAAGAAGGTTCAGGAAATAAGCCCGAACGCAAAGACCGCGTTAAAGTGAACTACACCGGTAAGCACATCGACGGAACTGAATTCGACTCTTCCAAGGGCGAACCCCGTGAATTCCGGGTTGATGGCGTTGTTCCCGGTTTCTCCGAAGTGCTCCAGATGATGGCTCCCGGCGCAAAATATATCGCATATCTTCCTTATGACAAGGCCTACGGTCTCTCAGGAGCCGGCGATATCAAACCGGGTGAAACCCTCGTCTTTGAGATCGAAATGGTTTCTGTGCTTCCCAACGGAAAATAATTAGTTCGTTCTTCACAGACATAAAAACTTTCGGTCACCGTCTTGGCGTGAGGTCTGCTCTGAGGTCTCGCACCCGGCGGTGACTGTTTTTAACAGCTTACGAATCTTTCCTTCAGAAGCTACAATTATTATGAAAAAGCCACTGCTTGTTGTGCTGACGGGCGCCGGAATGAGCGCCGAAAGCGGAATCGCAACCTTCCGCGACAGTGGAGGACTCTGGGACAAATACCCCGTTATGGATGTCGCAAGCCACGACGGATTTGTCCGGAATCCGTCGCTCGTCCATGAGTTCTACAACAAACGCCGCCGCGAGCTTGTCGGCGCCCGGCCCAACGACGGCCATCGCGCTCTGGTTGAGCTTGAAAAGCTCTACGATGTCGAGGTCATCACTCAGAACGTCGATGACCTCCATGAGAGAGCTGGTTCCGCTTCGGTGCTGCATCTTCATGGAGAGCTGATGAAGATCCGTTCGATGAAACACCCCGAACGTATCTACACTCTGACTCACGACAATCTCGAAACCTCGGTCGAGACCAGAGATCCGCATGGCGATCCGGTGCGTCCCCATATTGTGTTTTTCCAGGAAGCCGTTCCGAATATCGAACCGGCCATAGAGATTGTCGGGCGCGCCGATGTGCTTGTCATAATCGGAACGTCGATGGCAGTCTATCCCGCTGCCGGGCTCGTAGGCTTTGCCCGGAGGGGAATACCGGTCTATTATATCGACCCGAATCCAGCTCCGGTCGCGGACAACATCACGGTTATCCGGCAGACGGCTACCGAAGGATTGGAGACTCTTCTGAATATACTTACCTAACAAACAATAATCAAGACATGAAAACTTTACTATCCGCATTATTCCTCTCCGGAGCCGCCGCCATGTCAGTTTCCGCCCAGACATCTCCGTCTGTCCCGGAACTGAAAACGCTCGGAGACTCAATTTCATACAACATCGGATCGACCGAGGCCTCCTACTCGCTCGCTTCTGCGACAGCAAAAGGGGAAGACGCGGTCGCCAGCCAGATCCCTACGCTGGAAAAAGCCACTGAATACATCTTTTCTCTTCCGCAGGATGCGGACTATCTGAACGGCCTGAAACGTGCGCTGGAAATGCGGCTGATGCTGGACGACATGCATTCACAGGGCCTTGATGTCAGCCCCGAACTCTTCCTGACGGGCTATCGCAATGCTCTCCATTCGTCGGCAAAGACAATGGACGAAGTCCGAAATGATGCAAACTTCACCCAGCAGCTTGTCACCCGTGCGGCCAATGAAGTCAAGGCGCGCAAAGAAGCCGAGCTCCGTCAAAAGGCTGCTGTGAACGAAGAAGCAGGCGCCGCCTATGTCGACGCCCTGAAAAAGAAGGACAAAAAGATCAAGACGACCGAATCAGGTCTCTCCTATAAGGTACTCAAGGGAGGAAAAGGCGCTTTGCCGACAGCCTCTGACCGTGTGAAGCTAAAATATACCGGCAAACTCATCGACGGGACAGTGTTTGATTCGTCCGATGAACACGGACCGGTCACATTTGGCGTCAACGCCGTCATAAAAGGCTTTTCCGAAGGATTGCGCATGATGACTCCCGGTTCCATATACCGTTTCTTCCTCCCGGCTGAACTCGGCTACGGAGATACGGGTGCGGGCGACAAGATTCTTCCCGGCGCGACACTGATCTTCGATGTCGAACTCCTTGAGATCAATCATGAATAATCTGAAAGCGCGGCAATAATCTGATCCGACATGAAACGAATTGCTTTCTCGCTGTTTATGCTTCTGGCCGTCCTGCTTGGGCGCGCCGGTTCATCTGGAGTCATCGAACTGAAGTCCGGTGAGAAACTGCCTGTGCCGACAGTCAGCAAGGCGGTCATCGTCGACTTCAATGCGACATGGTGCATGCCCTGCCGCATGTTCAGACCAGCCTTCGAACGTGTCGCCGGCGAATTTGCTGATAAAGCAGTCTTTGTTTCGGTGGACATTGACAATTGTCCCTCGCTTGCCAGAAAATTCGGCGTGAAATCAATCCCCTATGTGGTGGTCCTGCGCGACGGAGCCGAGCCGATTATCAGGCTTGGAGCAATGTCGGCCGATGAATTCCGGCAGTTTGTCGGATCGTCACTGCCCGATTAGCCCGTAGGATATAATGTGATATCAGGCGCTGTGTCAGAATTCTGACGCTGCGCCTGATAGTTTTTATGCCGGATGCTGAGGGGGGGTATAAAAATGAGATGCACTACTTCACAGCAGCGCACCTCCCTCATAACCAAAATTCAAGTATATATTGTCTAACAAACATTGGATCGTCAGGTATATGGCCGGATGGAATGAGAGTCGGACCAGTGCGCAGCTGAAAACGGGGGCAACGGAGGCAGAGACAGTAACGGCCGGAGTTGACGGTCGCCGTAGCAATGCGGGGGATGACGTGGAATGTATGTCGGGAAAAGGTAATCAAACCGGAATCTGGAGACCGGTCCTCAATTGTTGCCGAGGTGTTCGCGGAAACTGAATCAGTAGTTCCGCCGTTGTTTTTTACTGTGCTGTAAAGGTTCTGGCAGGGGGATGGACAGGAAGTCGTTTCTCATTCCGTTCCGGTAATGCAAAGTTAGCCATAAAATGTTGAACCACAATAAGAAGTCTGTAAAAAGATTTTAAAAAGTCTAAATGCGGATTTTAACAATTCGGCTCTTCCTGCCGGTCTGTCGCTGAAGCATCCGGCGGTCGGAGCATAGTTGCGCGTAAGGATAAAAAAATGTATCTTTGCGAATGAAATAACATTTAACAGCAAATGGATGAGGATCTGAAGCCGTTGATCGGCTTGTCGTTGACACAGTTGCAGTCTGTCGCTCTTGAAGCGGGGCTGCGGCGTTTTGCAGGAGGCCAGATGGCGCGTTGGCTCTATCAGAAGCGCGTGCGTTCGATTGATGAAATGACAGATCTGTCGAAATCGGCGCGGGAAACGCTGAAAGAACGTTATTGTGTAGGGCGTGAAGAGCCGCTCGCACGTGTCGTATCTATCGACGGAACAGCCAAGTATCTTTTTCGCGGAGCGAAGAGTCGCGATGTCGAGTCGGTCATGATTCCCGACGGCGACAGGGCTACACTCTGTATCAGCTCGCAGGCAGGTTGCCGGATGGGATGCCGGTTCTGCATGACGGGACGACAGGGCTTCCACGGGCAGCTGACACGAGCGCAGATCATCAACCAGGTTCTCTCGGTCGAGGAGAGCGAACGGCTGACCAATGCCGTATTCATGGGCATGGGTGAGCCGATGGACAACTTCGAAGAGGTTGTCGCTGCTATTGAAATCATGACCTCTGACTGGGGCCTCGCCTGGAGTCCGAAGCGGATCACAGTCTCCTCGATCGGTAAGATCCGGGAGCTGAGAGAGCTGATAGAGCGTACGAAGGTCCATGTAGCAATCAGTGTCCATTCACCCTATGGTGACGAGCGCGCCTCTCTGATGCCTGTTGAAAAGGCTTACGCCCTGACGGATGTCCTCGGGATGCTGCGCGATTACGACTGGGCGCATCAGCGCCGGCTGTCGGTCGAATATATAATGTGGCGGGGACTCAACGACGACATGCGCCATGCCGACGCTCTTGCCCGTCTGCTGCGCGGTCTCCATTGCCGGGTCAATCTGATCCGTTTCCACGCCATTCCCGACAGCGACCTGCTGACAACCGATGAAGCGCGCATGGTGGCTTTCCGCGACAGGCTCAATGAGCTTGGGCTGACGGCTACGATCAGAGCTTCACGCGGCGAAGACATTATGGCTGCCTGCGGAATGCTTGCCGGTGCGGGTCGAAAAGATTCCGGGACATCCTGATAGAGGAAAACAACTATTAAAGAATAAAAAAACCAGTCAATTCCATGAAAAAACGAATTCTTTCAACGGCATTTGTCGCTTTGGGAGCGCTGATGTCGTCCTTTGCTTCGGAAGCAGCAGTGCTGACGGGCACGACGATAGGGTCGGACCTTAACGAAGCTGCAAAATGTTTCGACGGCAATGCGTCGACTTATTTCAGAGGCTATTACAGCTACAACAACTACTATGTTCGCAACTGGGCCGGACTGGATCTCGGACAGCCTCATGTTATCAGCCGGATCGGATTGAGGGCCGCGGCTCAGATGTCAAAGTCGGCACGTCTTGCAGTGGTGCAGGGAGCTAATTCAAGTGATTTTACGGACGCCGTCACTATCCAGATTTTCAAGGAAGCTCCCTCGGAAAGAGAAATGACATATCTCGACGTCGAGACTTCGCGCGGATTCCGTTATGTCCGGGTCGTCGCCTCGGGAACGCAGGGCTGCTTTGCTGAAATTGAGTTTGAGGGAGAGCCGGGTGAAGGCGACAGCTCTAAATTTTTTCAGATCACCAATCTGCCGACAGTGACATTCAACACTCCCGGCCAGGCAGAAATCAAGTCGAAGGATGACAAGCATCCCGGATCCTATGTGGCGATTGTCTCTGACGACGGAACAAAGATTCTCGAGGACACGTCAGCTCAGATGAAAGGGCGCGGCAATGGTTCGTGGACCTTTCCAAAGAAGCCTTTTCAGATAAAGTTCAATAAGAAGCAGCAGCCTCTCGACGCTCCGGCAAAAGCGAAAAAATGGACTCTGATCAACAACTATGGCGATCGCACCCTGATGAGAAACAAGGTCGCTTTCGAGATCAGCCGTGAAGTCGGGATGGCCTACACGCCCTACTGCACGTTTGTAGACGTTGTCTATAACGGATCCTATGAAGGGGCCTATCAGTTGTGTGATCAGGTCGAAGTCAGCTCAGGCCGTGTCGAAATGACGGAAATGTCTCCCGAGGATGTGGCCGGCGAGGCGCTGAGCGGTGGCTACTTCATCGAGATCGATGCCTATGCCGACCAGGAGATTTCGTGGTTCACTTCAGCAAAGGGAACGCCGGTGACAATCAAATCGCCCGCCGATGACGATATCGTTGGTGCGCAGTCGGCCTATATACGCGATTATTTCAACAGAATGGAGGCGGCACTCTATTCTGTTGATTTCACTGACGAAGAGAAGGGCTATCGCAAATATCTTGATCTCGAAAGCTTTCTGCGCTATTTTATTGTCTGCGAGCTCGACGGCAATCAGGACTCGTTCTGGAGTGTCTACATGTGGAAAGACCGCGGCGACGAAAAGTTCCGGATCGGTCCGGTGTGGGATATAGATCTCGGTTTCCAGAATTGCGGCACTCCATATCCGGTCAACAGCATGACCGATTATCTCTACACCCACAAGGAGGCCTCGAAAGCCAATGGGATGGAACAGTTTGTCAGCCGGATCGTCAAGGAGGACGCCGGCGCCCGCGGGCAGCTCAGCGAGATGTGGAGTCAGCTTCGCCACAACGGAAATCTCAACGATGAATATTTCGACAGACTGATCGACAGCTGTGCCAGCGTGCTTGATGAATCGCAGACGCTCAATTTTGTGCGCTGGCCGATTCTCAACCAGTCGGTGCAGAAGAATCAGAAGGTCTACGGTTCCTATGCCGGAGAGGTCGGGAATCTCAAGTCATATCTTCAGGGACGTTTCCCGAAACTCGATGAATGGATGGATCTCCACGATGTAGCCGCGATCGGTTCGGTCATGGCCGACGGCGACAACACTGCTGTCGAGGAATATTTTGATCTTCAGGGACGCCGCGTTGACGTCTCGAATATGTCGCCGGGATTTTATATCAGGCGTCTCGGCGCGCAGACAGAGAAGATCCTCGTCAGATAAGAGGCAGTCTCAGTCATAACAGCCGCACCCTCTCCATTCGGCAGAAAATATCAGGCGCTGTGTCAAAATCCTGGATTTTGACACAGCGCTCTTTTGGTTAAGAGAATGAAGATCAGCGTGCCGAGATGGCTTCGATAGCGCGGGTCAGGTCGTTGACTACTCTGCCGGTGGAATACCACTGGTTCATTGCACCCGAGCGTATGGGACGCAGGGCCTCTTCGAGCATCAGGAGAGCTTCATAGTTTCCGGACTTTTCGAATTCCTCGCGAAGTAGACGGATCTTTTCGCTGAGCTGAATGCCCTCGAGCATCCGTTCGTAGCGGATCGAGGAGCGTCTGTCGGGATATACGAAATATGTGTCACCGGGAGCAAACATATGGAAGCGCGTGTCGGTCAGCGGATCGTCGGTCCAGTTTGTGAACGACCAGTGGAGGTAGCCGTCATGGCCTGTGGCAGTGGCATAGACCGGGAGATAGGCGCCGTCGGCCGGAGCGGAATTGGCAAACTGGCTCGGCGCCGGAGTGGCGCAGCATGTGTACATCAGCGTTGTGTAGCCTTTTTCGCGGCGGCGTTTCATGACGTCATCCGGGAAAAAGTCGCCTTTGATCAGTGTGTAGCTCTCGAGAGAGTCTACAAGTTCGGGATGATATGACCCGGCAAGCGACATCTTGATGTCGGGCACGGCGTTTTTTGCCACCCGGCGTGCGTCGAGCATCTGGGGCAGACCGCGCTCATCCATGACAATGAGAGTCTTTTCAAACCATCCTTTTTCTTTGAGGTGTTTTGTGAAGGCATGGAGGAATGAGGTCCAGAGATCGGCATATTCAGGCGAATCGGAGGGAGCGTCGAGGAAGCGGTATTCTCCGGTTACCTCGTCGAGGTAGCGGAACTTCATTTCCCAGGGAACCATCGTGAAACACTCGATGTTTGCGTCGACTCCGTTTTTGGCCATGAAGTCGACATAGCGGTCGAAGATTGTGTAGTCATATTTCCACGATCCGTCGGCTTTGCGGATGGTTTCGACCATAGGCTCGAACTTGTCGTTGCTTTGTTCGCCCCAGGGCTCATAGAAGAGAATTGTCGAGATAGTTTTCTGGCCGGCGCGGGCGAGCATTTTCGCATAAGGCTCAAGCAGGCGCAGATGTTCGTTGCTCCAGGGTTCGACTCCGTAGTAGCGTGAAATGGCGTAGGGTTGCTGCCATAGGTCGAGATAGAATGCATAATCGGCCGGCGCGGGGAGCGTACGGTCGGAGACGTTGATCGACAGCGAGAGGGTTGCAAGCGGCTTCTTGCCCGAAGAGGGAAGGAGTTCGATGGTGGCTGTGTAGGGACCGGGCTTGATGTCGCGCGGAATCTCGACCGAACACCACACCGGACGCACTGTCTGCGCCTGCATGTCGACTGAGGCTTCGGGAAGATCAATCATGTCGGGTAGAGTATAGGTCGGGAGATTCGGATCGGGATAGCCGCAGGCATTGTGGGCTGTGACGATGACGTAGCGCATGAATGAAGCCGAGGCCTGCGCGGATGCTACTTTTTTACCGCGCGAATCGCGAAGTTCTGACATGCGGAGACGCAGCCCCTCGGCCGGAGTGTTGGCAATGATAAGGGCCTCGAGTCCGATACGTTCGCCTCGCCATGCTGAAACGGTGGTGTCGGAGAGATTGATGCGGGGCGGTGAGGCGAGCTGTCGGTAGGCAATGTCCTTTGAGGCCCAGGAGAAAGTCAGCGGAGCGGAGATCTGTGTCCATCCCGATTTGTCAACGGTTGCAGTGTCGGCCGGTTCGACATAGGGCTTGATTTCGGCGCAATTGGCGGCGACCGATGCTAATGCAAGGGCCGCTCCGGCGAAGAAGCGGGTTGTCATGGATGATTAAGTCGTTGAAGTTTAAAATTTTCAGATTCTACAAAATTACGAAAAAATAATCTGACATTCAAGCTCCGCCGCGAGGCAATTTATGAGGTTATCGAACAACTACTATATTTCATATATTCCTTGGATGTAAAAAGTTGGAATTTGGCAGGGAATTGATTACTTTTGCCAAACAGATCGAATCAATCAAAAGCGATTAGAGAAACAATGCGGATAGTCATTCAGCGAGTCAGACAGGCCAGTGTGGAAGTCGACGGATGTCAGGTCAGCGCTATCGGCGCAGGGCTGATGGTTCTTGTCGGTGTCGAAAACGGCGATACGGACGACGATGCGCGCTGGCTGGCCGACAAAACGTCGGCTCTGCGCATATTCCCCGACGAAAACGGGGTCATGAACCGGTCTTTGAAAGATGTCGGAGGCGAAGTGCTTTCCGTCAGTCAGTTTACCCTGACCGCCTCGACGCGCAAGGGTAACCGTCCGAGCTATATCCGTGCGGCGGTTCATGAAGAGGCAATCCGTCTCTACGAGGCCTATTCGCGGATGGTTGGCGAACGTTCGGGCTGTCCGGTCAGAATGGGCGTTTTTGGTGCCGACATGAAGGTCGGGCTCGTCAACGACGGCCCTGTGACGATAATAATCGATTCCAGACTGAGGGAATGAACCGCAAAATTGAATCTCTATGGCTGAGAATGATCTGACAATAAATGGGCTGCAACAGACTGTCGACGACTGGATCTGTGGAATCGGCAACGGCTATTTCGCGCCGCTGACCAACATGGCCGTACTGGCCGAAGAGGTCGGAGAGGTTGCGAGGGTGATGGCCCGTGACTATGGAGAGCAGTCGTGGCGCGAAGGTGCGGACCGCGGCGATCTTGGCGACGAGCTTGCTGATGTCGTCTGGGTAGTCGCTGCGATAGCCAATCAGACAGGCATTGATCTGAACGAAGCTATCAGGAAAAATGTTGATAAGAAGACCCGACGTGACAAGATGCGTCATAAGAATAATCCAAAACTGAACAAATCCAAATAAAGCTATGAGCGACAAGTATCATGACCAAGTGGCGAAAAGCCAAGTAACTACCGATGACGCCTTTGTGAAGGCTGAGGTTGAGCGCATTCTCTCCGAAAAGAAAGAGGAAAACAAGACCGCGGATGTCCTTAAGTTTCTCTTCACCTGCATCGACCTGACAACGCTTAACGCGACTGACTCGCCACAGTCTGTTGCCCGTTTCACTGAACGCGTCAATGACTTCGAGGAGGCATATCCCGAACTCAAGCCGGTTGCGGCAATCTGTGTTTATCCGAACTTCTCGCCCGTTGTCCGTACGGTTCTCGATGTGAGCGAAGTCAACATTGCCTGTGTCTCCGGCGGATTCCCTACTTCGCAGACCTATCCCGAAGTGAAAGTCGCCGAGACAGCGCTTGCTCTCGACGGCGGTGCCGACGAAATCGACATCGTGATGAATCTCGGAAACTTCCTCGATGGTGATTGGGAAGAGGTCTGCGATGAGATCTCTGAGCTGAAAGAAGTCTGCCGCGACGCCCATCTGAAAGTGATTCTCGAGACTGGAGCGTTGAAAACTGCCGAAAATATTCGTGCGGCCTCGATCCTCGCAATGTATTCCGGAGCTGACTTCATCAAGACTTCGACAGGCAAGGAATATCCCGGCGCTTCTCTTGAGGCTGCCTACGTGATGTGTCAGTGCATCAAGGAATACTATGAGGCAACCGGACGCATGGTCGGATTCAAGCCTGCAGGCGGTGTGTCGACAACCGACCATGCTGTCGCTTATTACACTATTGTGAAGGAAGTTCTGGGCGAAAAATGGCTCGATCACGATTATTTCCGTCTTGGAGCAAGCCGTCTGGCCAATAATCTTCTTTCGGATATTCTCGGAACTGAAACCAAGTTTTTCTGATCGGAATGAACTACTGGGTAGTCATAGACCGTCGGAAAATGGGACCGCTCAGTCTGGAGGATCTGCGCAGACTGCCGCTTGATAAAAATTCCTATGTGTGGCACCGCGGCCTTCCGGCGTGGGTAAAGGCCGGCGAACTTGAAGAGCTTGCCGATCTGTTTGTCCCCTCCGCAACTGACGATGTTGAAGCGTTGGTGGCTTCTGACGCTCCGTTGGCCGAAGAGGTTGCGGAGGATAATGATGAGGCAGTTGCAAACGGCGATTCTCAGGAAGAAAGCCGTCCGGCCGCATTCCCTCCACCACCTCCTCTCAGACCCAATGAATTCAGAAGCGTCCGCTATGGCGGTCGTCCCGCACCTCCGGCAAAGCCTCCGACCTATCTTGGATGGAGCATCGCATCGATCATCTGCTGTTGTCTCCTGACTGGGATCGTTGCTGTCATCTACGCGGCCAAAGTCACGCCTCTCTACGACATGGGGCGCTATGAGGAGGCCCGCCGCGCATCTGAAAAGGCTGAGATCTGGCTGATTGTGTCGATAACGGTCGGGATTGTAGCGTTGCCGTTCCAGTTCCTGATGGCAATGTTCTGATTCCGGTAACATGAATAGAAACATCAAGATAACGGCCATTGTGGCGGCCTGTCTGGTTGCCGCAGTGGCCGTTTACTGGCTGTTTGATCCTGCGGCCAATCTGTTTCCGCGGTGTCCGTTCTATGTGGTGACAGGTCTGAAATGTCCCGGCTGTGGCGCGCAGCGGGCCGTCCACGCACTTCTCCACGGCGATCTGCGCGGAGCGTGGAATCAGAACGCTATGCTTCTTCTCGTCGTTCCGGTCATCGTGCTTATGCTGTGGTCGGAATATCGCGCCGGACGTCATCCCCGCCTCAATGCTTTTCTGACCTCAACAGGGTTTGTTATGGCTTTGGTCGCGCTGCTGGCGGGATGGATGATTGTCAGAAACATCGCCGGTTGCTGAACCGGCGTTTTTTTATCGTATACGGCAGTTGAGCAGCGGCTCTCCGCCGACAGATCCCTCGAAGCTGTTGCCGATCGAGACCTCTCCGGCAGGAATCTCAAGAGGGAGAAGAAGAATGTCGCCGATCTTGAGGGTCGCAATGCGGCTGAGCCGTTCGATGGATCGGCAGATAAGAGCACCGGCACCGGCGACTTCCAGAGTGTGGCCGTTAGCAGTAACTGAAAAGTCTTCCGCCGGAATATCGGTCCATTCTCCGAGAGTCAGGGCAAAGTCCGAAACTGCTGCGATCGCTTCGATCGCCTTTCCATCGGTATCGACGGGCAGAAGGCGCATGGCCAGCGACATGCGGTCGAAATAGCGCGGAGCGAATTTTTCCCTGATTGTTTTGCCAAGGCGTGAGATTCTGACGGCCAGATAGAACGTTGCGCTCCATGCCGGAACTTCCGGAATGTCGGGAAGGAAAACCGGGCGACCCGGGAGGTTGATGGCCGAATCAGCGATCAGACCGAAACTGTCGGTCGCGGAATTGACGGTTATTATTTTCATTTTTTCGATGCGTTTGACGAAAGCCGGCTGTAGATGAGAGCGAGGTCGGCGTAGATTGAAGTGTTTTCGATCACGATTCCGGGCTTGACTCTGATCCGGAACGGAGTGAAGTTCCAGAGAGCCTTGATTCCCGATTCGACAAGCAGGTCGGCAGCTTCCTGGGCCTGCTCGACCGGAACGGCGATGATCCCGATTTCAGCGTTATAGGCCTTGCGCCTTTCGGCGAGTTCGGAAGTCGGGAAAACGGGCACACCCTTGATTGTGTTTCCGATGATCGACGGGTCGACGTCGAATCCCGCAACAATGTCAAGACCGAACCGATGCAGGCCGCGGTCGGCAAGGAGTGCGGCTCCAAGCGATCCGACGCCCATGATCACGGCAACATGCGAAGATGTGAATCCGAGGAAGTCCTTGATGGCCGATTCGAGGGCTATGACGTCATAGCCGATTCGGGTTTTTCCCTTGAGTCTCAGCACTGACAGGTCTTTGGCTGTCTGAGAGGGGTCGACGTCGATTTCGCGGGCTATGGCGGTCGAGGAGACATTCTTTATTCCTTTCGACCGCAAGAGGCTGACGCACGCCAGATACCAAGGGAGCCGCCTCAGGGTCGGCCCCGAGGGGAGGGCTCTGGCAGCATCGGCATCGATTTTCGGGGCCGGGTTGGTTTCAGTAGTCATCAGTGGTATTTTTCTTTTCTGCTGTTGTGGGGAGGTGGTTATCTCAGTGATCCGAGTCCGTTGCGTGAGACGTTGGAGTTCGTCGTGCGGTTATAGTTGCTTTTTTTTCGTTTTCCGAATGGATCGTCGGGGTCGACGGCCGGATTTCCGAACTCATCGTAGTACTGGTCTTCATCTTCTTCGTCACTTCTGTCGGACTCGCCTTTCTTCGATTTAGGCTTGTTTTTCTTTATGTCGTTTGGCTTCTGCAGATCGACTGGTGTCTCATAAAGATTCCAGCTCTGCGCGATGTCCCAGTTTTTTTTCAGATTGATTTTCTTCGGATAATAGAAGACATCCTCCGGCTGTATTGAGTCGGCGACGGACCCGGTATCCCATTTGCGGTTGTTGTTCCGGTCAATGACCAGACGGGCGAAGTAGGTGGCGGGAAGGACATGGACAAAATCGGCTTTGCCGCTGACCACAGGGACAGTGTAGACGGCTGCATCCTGTGAGTTGAGCAGCTGCGCGAATGCCGGAATCGTGTCGAGGCCAGTGATGTTGAACGTTATGTTGCCGTATTCTTCGATCGGGCGGACCGAGAATTCGAAGTCGAGATTGCCGATGTGGTGGTCATAGATTCCGACGATCGAGAGGGTGTCGGCAGTGAGCCGGTAGCGTGCGCCCGGTTTCCACGTGTAGGTCGCCTTGAGGCGTCGGGGATCATATGGGCCTGCCGGAGTGAATGCCGGAGGGGTGATGTCGGTCCAGACGGTGTCTTTACCCTCTTTTATGGCCAGATGGAACGCGTCGGGCCTGACGGACCGGATCGGTTCGTTGGCTTCGAGTATTATCGGAGAATAGACTTCGGCCTGTGAGCTTATGGACGACTTTATGCTGAGCAGCTCGATTTTCGGAGCTACTTCTGTCGAGTCGGGTCCTTCTTCCTTTGTCTCCTCTTTTTTCTTCTTTGCGTCTTTCTTTTTCGCCGGACGGAGTGAGAAGTTGAGCGTGTCAGTGCTCCAGGAGAGCTGGTCGAGGGTGTCGGTCCGCAGGTAGGTAACGGCTACATGAAGCGAGTCCAGAGCAATGACGGCGGAGTCTGCTATCCAGTAGCTCAGGGTGTCGCGTGTCGCCGATGCCTCAAGAACTGCGCGGAGTGTGAAATCCTCTCCGTCGAACGGACCGCCCACGAAACGCAGTGAGGGGAGCGTGTCAGACGGGGCCCCCATCTCGAAATTCAGAATGTGGCGCTGACGACGTTCGTTTTTGCTCATATACTGCGATTTATAGTTCTCGTTGAACCATGTCAGAAGGATGTCGTTGGGCGCGAAAGCGGTCATTTCGCGCATGACGATCGAATCCGCCGATCCGTCGGCTGTCTTGAGGGTGTCGCTGACCTGCACGCGCGACGCGCTTGGCGAGACTGTGACCGGATAGAAGGCTATGTCTTCCGATCGGTCCCACTTGTTGTCGCGGTTCACATCGTTGATTGCGAAGATGTTGTAGTCGCCCGGCTTGAGGTTTCGGATGGTGAACTGGCCGAACTGGTTTGTGCGCGTTATTCGGTCGAACGGAAGAGTGGTCAGAGCCGAATCGGCGAGGTTGGAGTGAACGCCGACAAGCATCGACTGGGCCGGCTCGAGATTCTCCGCTGCGAAGACCATGCCGGAGATCGAAAGAGAGTCGAGGACGGCGCCGGTCGAAAAGTCGAGGGCAAAACCGTCGAGCTGGTTGCCTTCATTGAGGTCTTTGATTGCGTCGGTGAAGTCGAGCGTATAGGTCGTGTTTTTGCGTAGGGAATCCTGAAGCATCACCGTCACACGGTGGCCGACACCGGTCACTTTTGCGGGCGTTTTCTGGGCCGGCGAAATGACAACTTTGTTCAGCGGATCGTCGACCTGGATATTTTCGTTAAATTCGATTATGATGCGGTCGGAGGAGACATTGAGCTGTCCCGGAGCAGGATTGCTTTTGACAAAGACCGGCGGATCTTCGTCGATAGGGCCACCCTCTGGACGCCCCATGCTTGCGCAGGCAACAACGACGGCGGCCAGAATGGCGGCCAGCGGCCAGCGGAGATATGTCAGATTCTGAATATTCATCAATCGATATAGGAATTGGACAGTTTGAGAGACCCGGCCGGACGTCTGGTCCGGACAATACGAAGCCTTACTGCAAAGTTAGGGCTTATGGGTGAATTATGGAATTTTTTAGTTATTTATTTGATGTCCGGACCTGCTCTTTTCGCCGTCAGTAAGGAGTTGATGGGAGCGCGGGGAGAAAAAGGAGCGCGTGCGTGAAAAAAACCGGCATGTTATTGCGTTCGGGAATATAATTCTGCTTAAATTTGTAGCAGATTCCGGCGGGAGCGAGTCTCTCAGGCAGGATGAACTTCCAACGGTGCCCCTCGGGATGTGACGGGACCCCTTCCGGAGTCTGAAAAGTAAGAGGTTGTTTAACGACGAATGTGAAATCCTCCTCAAGAAAATGGATGCGAAAAAACATTTTTCAACCTCTAAAAGAGACTTGGAAAGTATGTATGACATTAACAACCTCTAAGTATTCATTCCTGGATCACAAGATGAAAAAAAGATTTGTAATAAGTGCTATGGTGGCGGCTTCAATTCTGGGAGCTCAGCCTTTGGGCGCACAGATCAACAGCGCTTCTGCAGCCGGCTATATGGCGCGCGGAATTGCCATGTATAACGACAAGAATTATGAGGGATGTCTGGATCAGCTTCTTCAGGTAAGAAACCTTGATCCGGTCACAGCGCAGCAGGAAGAGGCTCTTTACTACATTTCGATGGCGACGCTCTATTGCGGCGATGACGAAGCGATTGACCTTCTCCGGAACTTCCTGCGTCGTTATCCGCAGAGTCCGCGCTACTGCGATGTGGTCGTCGCGACTGGCGACTACTACTTCACACGCGGATCATATGCCGAAGCTCTCGAGGCCTATCAGAAGGTAAGCCCCGAATCGCTGGCAGATGACCGTAGAGAGGAGATGCTCTACCGCAAAGCATATTCGCTGATGCTTCTGAGCGACAACGACCAGGCCCGCTCGATCTTCGAGGAGCTGACTGTCTCGCAGGAATATGGCAACGCCGCTACATTCTATCTCGCCTATCTGTCGTATCTGTCAGGCAACTATGACAAGGCGATGGCCTATTTCCGCAAGGTCGACACTTCGCGTGACCCCGGAACCGCAGCCGATTACTACATCAGCCAGATCTGCTTTGTCGACAAAGACTATGCACAGGCACTGAAACTTGCGAAAAGAGTGCTTGACAGTCCCGACTGTGTGGCCCAGTTCCGTCCCGAGATGAACCGTGTTGCCGGAGAATCGCTTTATAATCTGGGCGACGAGCAGGGGGCACTCTCCTATCTGAGAGCCTATGTCAGCGAATCGGCCGACGTGCGGCCGAGTGCGTGCTATATTCTCGGACTCAGCGACTTCAAAGAGAAAAAATATGAAAATGCGGCCGAAATGCTCCGTCAGGCCACAGATATGCCCGACGCAATGGGGCAGAGCGCATATCTCTACCTTGGCCGCTGCTATGTCATGACCGGCAACCGCGACGGTGCTCTGATGGCTTTTGAAAACGCCTGCCGCGACAACTACGATGACCGTGTGGCCGAGGAAGCCTTCTACAATTATATTGTTGCGCGTGTCGACGGCGGACGTGTTCCATTCGGAAAGTCGGTCAGCATGATGGAAGAATTTCTGAAGAAATATCCGCGATCGCGCTATGCCGACGACATCCGTCAGAACCTGGTGACAGGCTATATGAGCGACAACGACTATGAAAGCGCCCTGAGGATCATCGATTCGACTCCGTCGCCTTCGGCCCGCATGACTGCAGCCAGACAGCGCGTGCTGTTCATGATGGGCACCCGCGACTATCAGTCGGGACGTATCTCCCAGGCCATCGACTATCTGAACCGGGTTGCTGATATCAAGAACGGCGACAGCTCTTTGCGCAGTCAGAGTCTGCTCTGGCTCGGGAATGCATGTCTTGATGCCGGACAGCTCGATGAAGCTGCCGAAAGCTATCTCGACTATCTCCAGCTCGCACCGGCAGATGACGTCAACCGTCCGCTCGCATACTATAATCTCGGTTACACACGTTTCCGTCAGAGCCGCTGGGACGATGCGGTCAAAGATTTCCGAAGGGTTGCCGACGCCTCGGGTGCCACAAAGAAAATGAAAGCCGACGCTCTCAACCGTCTGGCTGACTGTCTCTACTATAAAGAGCGTCCCGGAGAGGCTGCCACAGTCTACACACAGGCCTATGAGGCAAATCCCGAGTCTGGCGACTATGCCCTTTACCGTGCGGCGCTGATGAAGGGCCGTCAGGGAGATAATGTCGGTCTTATCGACGCGATGGACAACATGATGACCCGCTTCCCCAACTCGCCGCTTGTACCTGCGGCGATGCTCGAACAGGCCCAGGCATTTGTGGCAATGGATCAGACCGTCGATGCAATCCAGACATACAGCTCTCTTGCAAAGGCCTATCCAAATTCTTCACAGGGACGAAACGCCGCGCTGCAGCTTGCTGTCACATATCTCAACGCTGGCAACCGCAGCGAAGCCATCGCAGCCTATAAGGAGGTCGTCAGAAACTTCCCGACGAGCGAAGAGGCACACACGGCGATCGACGACCTTCGTCAGATCTATGCCGCCGACGGAAATCTGGCCGATTTCGCAGAGTTCGTGACGTCTGTGCCGAATGCGCCTCAGCTCGACCCGTCGACTCTTGATGAAGCGGCATTCCAGGCTGCCGAAATGGAATATATCGACACCCAGCGCATCGGCAAGATGACAGACTATATTTCCGATTATCCCCAGGGGACATATCGTCCGCAGGCAATGTACTATCTCGCCGAATCCGCTTCAAACGAAGGCGACAGCTCCTCGGCTCTCGACTATATAACGACGATTCTGACCGATTATCCCGATTCCGATGTGGCCGAAGATGCATTGCTTCTCAAGGCCGACAACGAACTCAATCAGGGCAAGGCCGAAGTGGCCCTCAACACATACCGCGAACTGGAACGCAGGGCTTCCTCACCGCGAATCCTCAACGAGGCTCGCACCGGTGTGCTTCGTTCGAGCCTCGACCTGCGCCGCTACGATGATGTGATTGCCACTTCCGAAAAGATAATCTCAACCTCCGCTCCTGGCACGGCCGACCTCGAAGAGGTGCGTTTCAGCCGCGCCGAGGCTCTTGATGCGAAGGGAAGACGCGACGAAGCCTATGAGATCTGGAACGAGCTGGCCGAAACACCGAGCGATGTCTACGGGGCAAAGAGTGCCGTCTATCTGGCTCAGTCCCAGCTACAGCATGGCGACAGCGAGGCCGCACGCAAGACAGCTGACGCTCTGATCAATGCCGGCACTCCCCACAACTATTGGCTCGCGCGTGCGTTCATCGTTCTTTCCGACGCGCTTCGCGCCCAGAACAAGGTCTTCGAAGCCAACGAGTATCTGAAGAGTCTGAAGGCCAACTATCCTGACGACGACGAGGATATATTCCTTATGATTTCAGAACGTCTGAACAGTTAATCCACCAATGCTCTCAAAACAATGTCAACCCCAAGGAATAAAATCATGACATATTTGCGCCGTTATGCCGCCTTAGCCATGCTGCTGACTGCCTGCGGAGCAGTCTCCGCCCAGGAGAATCTCAACCAGGAAATAACAGTGGCCCACCATGAAGAGGTGCGGCCGACCGATGCGGTCAGACTCAATGTAATACCGTCGGTCTCTATGCCGGCTATGAAAAGTCAGGCGCTGACCTATGGTAGCCGGCAGGTCAGGGTCGATGTGCCGTCATCGATCGCGTCGCTTGCCCCGGCGGCTTATGCTGATACGATCTACCGTTCTCCCTACAGGGGCTACGCCGGGCTGGGCTATTTACCCGCGTTTAACTTAGGGGCGTCGGCCGGCTATAAATTCATCGACAACGACCGAGTGCGACTGAGCGGATGGATGCAGTATGACGGACAAAGCTACCGCGCAGACATGCCGTTTGCCGGAAACGGAGCCCCGTTCTCAAGTGTGAGAATGCGCAAAAACGTCGCCACTGTCGGGGCCGCTCTGCACAGTGCGGTCGGACGGGAATCGTTTATCGACGTGGCGCTGGACTACACTTTCGCAGCCTACAACACCCCCTCCTATAAGACTGAAGAAGAGACCTCGGTTCTTGTCCCCGCAATGAAGAACCAGAATGTCCACCGGCTCAATCTTCAGTCGCTATGGACAATGACCCACGGAAAGTGGGACACCGGAATCGGTCTCAGATATGGTCATTTCGCCTATGGCAATCACATAATCGGACCGCAGTCAGTGAACCCGCAGCAGCCTCTGCCTGACGTCTTCGACCTGGCGTCTGCTTTTGATCCGGTCAGGGAAAACCGCCTGTCCGTTAATGCGTTTGCTTCCGCTAAAGTGCTGGGTGCCGAAGCGGCAGGACTTGATGTGAACTTCTCTTATGTCGGAAACACGCATTATTCCGAACTGAGAGCGCTGCCATATGATCCGGTCGGAATCTATGAGCCGCAGGGCTCGTGGGGCCACAGTCTGCTCTCGCTCCGCCCGTTCTACCGCACTTCGTGGAAGCATATTGTCCTCGATCTCGGACTGAACCTCGACCTGACCTTCAATGCCGGCAAGGCGTTCCATATTTCTCCTTCTGCACAGGCTTCATGGAAGCCGAGCAACTTCGTGACTCTTTATGTCAAGGCAAACGGAGGCGAACGGCAGAACACACTGGCCACACTTTTCGATGTCTCCCCTTATGCGATGCCAAATCTTGCCTATCGCGACTCCCACGTCGTTCTCGACGGAGAGGTCGGTGTAACAGTCGGTCTCTTCAAAGGATTCTATTCGCAGATCTCGGCCGGCTACGCTGTGGCCAATGACTGGCTGATGCCGCTTAGCCTCGACTTCTATCAGTCGGTTTTCGAAAAGGTCAATATGAAAGGCTACAAATTCCATCTCGGCCTCGGCTACCGCTACCGGAGCCTGTTTGAGGTTCAGGGCAACGTGGAGCTGGCTCCTCAGAAGGAGAACAGAGGCTACTATCTTTGGCGTGACCGCGCCCGTGTGGTTGCCGACGCACATATCCGTGTGACACCGATCGAACCGCTCGACGTCACCCTCGGATGGGAATTCCGCGGATCGCGAAAGGCGATGGTCCGGAGCTTTGGGACTTTGTCAATGGAACAGAACATGATGTCGCTCGGAAGCGTTAATAATCTGTCGCTGGGTGCCAACTACCGTCTGACGCCGCGATGGACGCTCTGGTGTAGCGTTGAAAATATCCTCAATCATCATTATGCACTTGTCAGCCTGCTCCCGTCGCAAGGCGTTGCCGGACTAATCGGGGCAAGCTATAAATTCTAACCGAAGATGAATGAATCAACATCATTGACGTGGGAAGCGAAGGAATCGGATAGCGTCGTTATCATTCCGACCTATAATGAACGCGAGAATGTCGCGGCAATCATCGATGCCGTCCTGCGTCAGCCTGTCAGAATGGACGTGCTGATCATCGACGATGGTTCGCCCGACGGAACGGCAGAAATTGTCCGCGAGAAAATGGCCGGACATCCGGGCCGCGTGCATCTCGTCGAGAGGTCGGGCAAGCTGGGACTCGGAACTGCCTACATCGCCGGATTCCGTTGGGCTCTCGAACGACCCCAATATGAATATATCTTCGAGATGGATGCGGACTTCTCGCATAATCCCGACTCTCTTCCCGAACTCTACAAGGCAGTCAGCGAAGGTGGTGCGGATGTTGCCGTCGGGTCGCGCTACGTCACCGGCGTGAATGTCGTCAACTGGCCGATGGGACGCGTGATAATGTCCTACTATGCCTCTGTCTATGTCAGAAAGGTGACCGGAATGCATGTCCACGACACTACGGCCGGATTCGTATGCTACAGGCGCGATGTGCTCCGCACTATCGAGCTCGACAAGATCCGGTTCAAGGGCTACGCTTTCCAGATCGAGATGAAGTTTACCGCTTCAAAATGCGGATTCCGTATCGCGGAAGTCCCGATTGTATTTGTCAACCGTGTGCTCGGCACAAGCAAGATGTCAGGTGGTATTTTCGGCGAGGCATTCTTCGGCGTTATCCGTCTGAAAGTCTCAAGTTGGTTCAGAAAATATCCTAAACGCCATGAACAGTAAGCGAACTATTATCCATAATGTCTACGTTGTCAACGAAGGACGATCTTTTCACGGCTATGTCGAAATCGAGGGTGAATTCATCCGGTCGGTTGGCGATGGCGATCCGGAAGAATTGCTGAAGAGCGGTGCGGAACTGATCGATGGACGTGGTCGTCTGCTTCTGCCCGGTGTCATTGACACCCACGTCCACTTCCGTGATCCCGGTCTGACCCGCAAGGCCGACATGGAGACGGAGAGCCGTGCGGCTGTAGCCGGCGGTGTGACATCGTTTGTCGACATGCCCAACACTAAGCCCCCGACAGTCACTGTGAGCGCGCTCGAGGATAAACTCAAGCGTGCGTCGGAAGTGAGTCTGGCAAACTATGGGTTCTTTATAGGCGCGACTGCCGACAATCTTGAAGAACTGAAGAACGTCGACTATTCGCGGTGTGCCGGAGTGAAACTGTTCATGGGATCTTCGACCGGCGGAATGCTTGTCGATTCTCTTGAAGTGATGGAGCGGATAATGGCTGAGGTTCCCGCTCTCATGGCCGTACACGCCGAGGACGAGACTCTCCTCAACGCCAACCGTAAAGCGGTCGTGGAGCGTTATGGCGAGGAACTTGAGATGGAGTTCCACCCCGTCATCCGCAATCATCGTGTTTGCTTTACGGCCTCACAGAAAGCCGTGGCGACTGCCCGCCGGATGAACCATCGCCTCCACCTGCTTCATGTGTCGACTGCCGATGAGCTGGCGCTGCTTGAGCCGGGGACTCCCGAAGGAAAACTCGTGACAGCCGAAACCTGTCCGCAATATCTTGCTTTCAGTGATGAACAGTACGGGATGCTCGGCTCGCGGATCAAATGCAATCCGGCAATTAAGCGTCCGGCAGATCGTGAGGCACTGCGCGAAGGTGTGCGGAACGGGCTGATCGATACAATCGCGACCGACCATGCGCCACATCTCGCCGAAGAGAAGCTCGGAACAGCTCTGACGGCTGTCTCCGGAATGCCGTTGATCCAGTTCTCGCTGACTCTGATGTTGCAGATGGCCGAGGAGGGAGTGTTTACCGTAGCGGAGGTTGTCCGGAAGATGTGCCATAATCCGGCGGTAATCTACGGCATCGACCGCCGCGGATTCATCCGTCCGGGCTATTATGCCGACCTTGTGCTGGTCGACAATGATTGTGACCCTTACACGATTACCGATGCGCACGTTCTGAGTCGTTGCGGCTGGACACCTCTCAATGGGCTGACAGTCAACAATAAGGTCGACATGACGATAGTTAGCGGCGAAGTCGCCTGGCGATTCGGAGTGCTTTTTTCAGGTGTTCGCGGCAAAGAATTGAGATTTAATGTCTGACAATATTAAAAATACGCAGTGATGATTGACGAAATTATCAGTTTTAACAAATCATTTGTCGAGAATAAGGGCTATGAGCGTTTTCTGACCGACAAATATCCTAACAAGCGCATAGCTATTGTCACCTGCATGGACACAAGGCTTGTCGAATTGCTTCCGGCCGCGCTTGGCCTGAGAAACGGAGATGTCAAGATCATAAAGAATGCCGGCGGAACGATCACGAATCCGTTCGACAGCGCAATGCGTAGCCTGCTGGTGGCAGTCTATGAGCTTGGCGTCAATGAAATAATGATTATCGGCCACACGGGCTGCGGCGTCCAGGGCATGGATTCTGCAGAGATGCAGAAGCTGATGATGGAGCGTGGTGTGCCTGCCGGAAACATCTCGCTGATGAAGCACTGCGGAATCGATCTCGACAGCTGGCTTCACGGATTCGACGACACTGCGTCGGCGGTTCAGGAGACTGTCGATCTTGTGTCGCGCCACCCGCTGATGCCTCCGGAGGGAGTGGCAGTGAGAGGCTATATAATGGACTCCCGTACCGGAAGACTGATGGCGGTCGACCCCGACGCTCCCGCTTAGAAATGAATCGATTGGATCCCGTACAACAATTTATCAATGAAAATTTCAACTATTATCGTCTTTGCCGTTTTGTTTTTCGGCGATCTCCAGGCCGAAGCCGAACGTAAATCGGAAATTCCCGCAACCACGGGAAAAGATATGGAATATGAAGAAGATGTGCCGTGGCCTGAAGAGATTCCTGACTATTGCGAACTGCCGCAGGCGGATGCGAAACCGGCCCTTTCGCTCGAAAACCTGATTGACATGATGGTCGCCTTGCCGATTGCCGGTGAGCCGGAAATTGATGCGGAGGTGCTTCAGCGCTTTGTGGCTCGGCATAATCCCGATTTCCCGATCGAGATCGCCGATGCCTACATCAAGGTAGGCCGCCGTTATGGGATCAGGGGTGACGTAGCTCTCTGTCAGAGCATTCTGGAAACCGGCTGGTTTCGGTTTGCCGACGGAACGAGTGTGACCGCCGATCAGCATAACTACTGCGGACTGGGTGTCATAAAGCGCGGCCAGCGCGGCCATTCGTTCGAAACGGTCGAACAGGGTGTGACTGCGCAGATCCAGCATCTTTATGCCTATGCGTGCAGCGATCCGATTCCGAAGGGGGAGGAGCTTATCGACCCCCGTTTCAGCTTTGTTGCACGTGGTGTGGCGCCGACATGGTCGGAACTCTCCGGACGCTGGGCCGCCAACGACCGCTATGCAAAATCGATAATGAAACTATTCATTGAATTGAGAGAATTCAACGCTAAGAATTAATAGAATAATCAAGATGAGAACAGAAGACCAACTCGAAGGGGTGACTCGTCTGGGAGACACTTCTGTAAAATATCCGACCGAATATGCACCCGAGGTGCTTGAGTCGTTTGTCAACAAACATCCCGAAAACGAATATCTCGTAACCTTCACATGCCCCGAGTTTACCTCACTTTGTCCGAAAACCGGACAGCCTGATTTTGCCAGAATCATAATCAATTATATCCCGCGCGAACGGATGGTCGAGAGCAAGAGCCTCAAGCTCTATCTGTTCAGCTTCCGCAACCACGGAGACTTCCACGAGGACTGCATCAATATCATAATGAAGGACCTCGTAAAGCTCATGGATCCGCGCTATATTGAGGTCATAGGGCTGTTCACACCAAGGGGCGGAATCTCGATCTACCCCTTCGCAAACTATGGCGACGAGGATCATCAGGATATGGTGAAGGCACGCATGCTTGCCGCTTTCCGCAACGATTTCTAATCCCACCTGCTTATTGAAGATATGGAAAAAGATTGTCTGATGGTGTTGTCGGGAGGTATGGATTCGACAACGATGCTCTATGACTATGCGGATTCGATTGCCGTTGCGGTCAATTTCAACTATGGCGCTAATCATAATTACCGCGAAGCAGAATGTGCGCGTGAAAACTGCCGTCGTCTCGGAATCGAACTGATTGAGATCGATCTTGAATTTATCGGCCGCTATTTCGAAAGTTCACTGCTGAGCGGGGCCGATGCGATTCCCGAAGGCCATTATGCTGACGAGAACATGCGGTCGACAGTCGTGCCGTTCCGCAACGGAATCATGCTGTCGGTGGCTGCCGGCATTGCCGAAAGCCGCGGGCTGAAAGCTGTCATGATCGCCAATCATGGCGGTGATCATGCGATCTATCCCGACTGTCGTCCCGAGTTTATCGAGTCGATGGGGAGGGCGATCGGTGCCGGAACTTATGACGGTATTGAACTGCGCGCTCCCTATACGCATATGTCCAAAGCGGATATAGCGCGTCGCGGGGCAGAAATCGGGGTAGACTATTCCCTGACCTATTCCTGCTATAAGGGTGGCGAGACTCATTGCGGCCGCTGCGGGACCTGCGTCGAACGCCGCGAGGCGATGATTGCGGCCGGAATTGAACCGGACTGCTGATTGGATCCCGTTTCCCGATATTTGTTGATGCTGGGAACCGGGGGGCTTACTCGTAGAGAACGACGTCGAGTTTTTTCGACCCTGAAATAGCTGTGCCTGTCCAGATCCCGTCTCCATCATAGGAGATGGAGATCGTCAGGTCGGAGTTTTTGTCGTTGGTGTGGAAGATAAATCTGTCGTTGAGGCCGGATCCATCCATTTTGAGGTTGATTCCGTAGCTGACATTAGTGTAGTCGCAGCTTTCCCACCGGCCTGCATTGTCGGTTTTAGCCGTCAGTCTGACCGGCCATCTTTGGCCTGTCGCATCGGCGAAATATCCGTTGAAATTATATGTGTGCATCAGCGGACCAGGGGTCCCGTCGCGTACATCATAGAAGCTATCTTCGGCAGGAGCCTCAGCCGGTCCGACGGCTGCTTCTGCGGTCTCCGGCGCGGCGCTTTCTTCGACAGCCGGCGGCGCGTCGCGCTCCGTTGCCGTTGCCTCGGAATCGACAAGAACCGGTGCGGAGGGGCGGGACGAGGTGTGGCGTTGTGACATCACGGCAATAAGTAGGATCAGGCAGGCTGCGAGCAGCCCGGCGATTATCCATGTGAGTGTCCTGTCTCGTGTCGGCCGGTTTTCTTTTTCAGCAGGGAGGTCGCGCGGCAGATCCCCGGCAAAACTGATGGCATCGGCCTGACGAGCGGTAGCCTGAAACTGGAGAGCTTTTCTGAGTGCGTCGCGCAACTGCGGCGACGTTTCCGACGGGAGCGCTCGGCAGATGTAGTCGTGAGTCAGTTCGGTGGCTTTCGGCGGACGACTGCCTGAAAGCGCATGGAGCATTGTCGCTGCAAGAGCATAGACATCGGTCTGGGGAGAAAAGGAGGAGATGCCGGCATACTGTTCGATCGGGGCGTAGCCTTCGGTGAATCCTGCGGCGGCGATGGTGCGGGTTGACGATCCGTTGTCGGCAATGTGTTTCGACTGGCCGAAGTCGATAAGCACAGGCATCGGCCGGTTGCCGGGTCCGTTTGTGACCACTATGTTGCCCGGCTTTATGTCGAGATGCATGATTCGCCGGGCATGAAGCTTGCCGACCGCATCGCATAGCGGACGGATGAGCGTCAGGGTCTCTGCCTCCGAAAGGTGATGGCGCGATCCGATGTAGTCGCGCAGAGAGGGCCCCGCAAGGTAGTCCATTGCGAAATAGGCCGTTGAGTTGGCTTTGAAAACCTCATGGACACCGACGATATTCGGGCTGAGTCCGCGGATCGATCTCAGGCGTTCGGCCTCTGCGATAAAATCATCCATTGCGGCTGCGACTCTTTCTCGGGCCGGAACGGTGGCTACGATGGTTGAGTCGGTCGTGTCAGGGTCACGGGTGCAGTCGCCCGCAAGAAAAAATTCCTTGAGGGCCACGCAGATTTCATCTGTGTGACTGCCGGCGATGGCACATGCCCGGGCCATGTAGGTGATTCCGAATCCACCCGTGCCGAGCACGCGGACAATCACATAACGAGTAGTCCCGGAGAAGATGACTGTGCCGTTGGGAAGGGCATAGGGAACATAAGGAGAGTCCATGAAGTGAGGTCTGGATGAATAATGAGAGGGGATCAATGGGTGCGTCCGAGACTGTCGTAGAGAGCGTAGTCATCATCGATCTTGTTGCCGATAGTTGTCAGCATGTCGCCCACAAGAGAACCGGAGATGCCCCCTTTGAGGAGCCGGCGGGTCGTTTCTGGCGAAAGACGTGAACGTCCTCCGGCAAAACGCATTGCCACTTTGGGCGCGACAAGACGCATCAGAGCCACACTGAGAATAATCTCCTCTTCCGAAATCAGCGGAACAGATTCGAGGGGCGTGCCCTTGATCGGCTGAAGGATATTGACGGGGATCGAACAGGCGCCGGCATCGCGGGCCTGTTCGGCGAGTTCAAGACGGTCGCGGAGTGTTTCGCCCATGCCGATTATGCCACCGGAGCAGACTTCCATTCCCGCTTCGCGCGCCCAGGCAATTGTCTGCAGTTTGTCGGCGTGGGAGTGGGTCGTGCATAGGGTAGGGAAAAATGCCGCAGAGGTCTCGAGGTTACAGTGGTAGCGTCTGACGCCTGCCTCACGCAGTCTGATCAGCTGGTCTTTGGAGAGAAGTCCCATCGAGGCGCATAGGCTTATGTCGGATCGTTGGCCGATCTCGCGGAAAATAGAGCAGAACCGGTCCATGTCTGCCGGCGCGACTTTTCGGCCGCTGGTCACGAGAGAGAAGCGGGCAACCTTTCGGTCGGAATTGGCTTTTGCGGCCTGCAGGGCTTCGCTGAGGGGGATGAATTCATATTCTTTGATGCCCGTTGAGTGGCTGGCCGACTGGGCGCACCATTTGCAGTTTTCAGAGCAGCGCCCGGAGCGGGCGTTGACAATCGAACAGGTGTCTATTTTGTCGCCACACCAGCGCTGGCGCACTTCGTCGGCAACGTCGGCGAGGGTGTCGGGAGTGTGGACGGATGCGAGGGCGAGTGCTTCTTCTACGGTGGCGGGAATGCCCTGAAGGGCCCGTTCGCGCACGGTCTGAAGGAGAATATCCGGGGATAATTCGTTAGCTTCCATATAAAAAAATAATGTAGAGTCGGCCCAATGGCCGAATTTGTGCAAAATTACGAAAAAAATTGGTAGAATTTCATTCAATAATGGAAGTTTTGGATTTTGTGGGTTAACGTGAAATCTTTTTAGGTGGAAAAAAGGTTATATTTGCAACCCCGTTCAACTAAAAGGGGCTGGCGCTCGAATTTCCGTGCCGCTCCTGAACTTCAAAATAAGCTATCCACAATTCAAGTTATGACTCTTACAGGTAAATTGTTAACCATTGCAGTTATGGCAGCGTCCGCTTTCGGCGCCAATGCCATGACCGTTTCGCTTGATTCATGCCGGGCAATGGCTCTGTCAAACAATAAGAATCTCCGGATGAAGGCGGAGGCTGTGCGTCAGGCCGGTTATCAGAAAGATGAAGCTTTTGCGGCCTATCTTCCAGCGCTTGATTTCGCGGGCGGATATATGTACAACCAGAAGAATCTGTCCATCTTTGATTCCGACCAGCGACTGCCGGTCCAGACGTTCGACCTTAAGACTCAGAGCTATCAGTATAATCTGGTGAAAAATCCCGTGACCGGCGAGCCGATCAAAGGTCCTGGAGGCCAGTATATACCGGAGCAGGTGGCTCTGATTCCGAAAGAGGCGATGGAATTTGATATCCATAATGTCTTTTTCGGTGCCATCACCCTGACCCAGCCGATTTTCATGGGTGGGAAGATTGTGGCGATGAACAAGATAACAGGCTATGCCGAGGATCTCGCCAGAGCGATGCACAATTCCGAAGCCGAGAATATAATCTATGCCGTCGACGCAGCCTACTGGCAGGTCGTTTCGCTGAAGGCGAAGCAGAAACTTGCCCGAAGCTATGTTCAGCTTCTTGACACACTCCATTATAATGTCGAGAAGATGGTAGAACAGGGCGTTGCGACGCGGAGCGATCTGCTGACGGTCGATGTCAAGCTCAATCAGGCGAACGTGGATCTGACGAAAGTCGACAACGGGCTTGTCCTTTCACGCATGGCGCTTGCACAGGTGTGCGGTCTTCCGGTCAACAGCGACCTTCATCTTGAAGACGAGGATATCGAGGTGGCCACTGTCTCGGCGCCTGTCGCGACATCATATAACATGGAGGATGTCTATGCGCGCCGCCAGGATCTGAGGGCTCTTGAGATCGGAGTGAACATCTATAGCAAACAGGAGGATGTCGTTAAGTCCGACATGCTTCCGAAAGTGGCGCTTGTCGGGACTTATTCATTCAGCAATCCGAATATGTTCGACGGTTTCAAGAACCGTTTCAACGGAGCGTTCTCGGTAGGCGCGATGGTGACGATCCCTATCTGGCACTGGGGTGGCAATTACAATAAATACCGTGCGGCCAAAAGCAAGACGACAATTGCCCGGCTTGAACTTGAGAACGCCAAGGAGATGATCGATCTTCAGGTCAGTCAGTCGGCGTTCAAGGCTCAGGAGGCTATGAAAACCTACGAGATGACGGTCAGCAATCTGACCAAGGCCAATGAGAATCTTCGTCAGGCTAACGTCGGATTCCGGGAGGGTGTCATGACGACAGATAATGTCATGGAGGCCCAGACTGCATGGCTCAAGGCCAATTCCGAAAAGGTCGACGCGATGATCGACGTCCATCTCTGCGATGTCTACCTCTCGAAGGTGCTTGGGACTCTTCCCTATCCGACCAGCTATTGACCGTCGGAAACGCTCTTTTTGTCTGAATCAAGGAAAAATAGGAAACAATAAATAAAACAAATCCATTATCATGGCTGAAATTGATAAAACTCCGACTCCGGAACGCCGCGAATCGCGGGTGTTGATGTTTTCACTTCTGTTAGTCGTGATCGCGACGGCGGCAATAGCGATCATCGGATTGTTCCTGCTGAAGCCGCCGGCCGAGATCATTGAAGGTCAGGCTGAAGCCACATCGGTCAGAGTGTCCGGCAAGCTGCCTGGAAGAGTGACCGAAATCTATGTGAAGGAGGGCGACATGGTTAAGAAGGGCGATACGCTGATCCATATCCATTCGTCGTTTGCCGAAGCCAAGCTGATGCAGGCCACCGAGATGAAGAAGGCAGCTGCGGCCCAGAACCGTAAGGTCGATGCCGGAACGCGCTCTCAGATCGTGCAGGGTGCACGTGATCTGGTGGCACAGGCAGCTGCCGCCCGCGAGATTGCCCAGAAGACTTATGACCGCATGCAGAATCTCTATAACGAGGGTGTTATGTCGGCACAGAAACGCGATGAGGCAAAGGCTGCCTATGATGCGGCAGTAGCCGGAGAGAAGGCAGCCCAGAGTCAGCTGAGTCTGGCTATGGCGGGTGCTCAGAACGAGGACAAGGAGAGCGCCGCCGCTATGGTCGGAGTGGCTCAGGGAGGTATCAAGGAGGTCGATGCTGTTCTCGAGGATCAGTATCTGCTCGCTCCGTGCGACGGTCAGATCGATCAGATCTATCCGGAGCCAGGCGAACTTGTCTCGCTCGGCACTCCGCTCATGACGGTTCTGAAAATCGATGACAAATGGGTCACTTTCAATGTCCGCGAAGAAGTGCTCAATGATTTCAAGCTTGGCGACAAGGTCAAGGTCATGATTCCGGCGCTTGACAAGAAAGAGGTCGATGTCGAGGTCTACTATGTCCGCGATATGGGTAGCTACGCAACGTGGCGCGCCACGAAGAGCACCGGCCAATGGGACAGCCGCACATTCCAGGTCAAGGCCCGTCCGACCGAACAGCTCAAGGATCTTCGTCCGGGCATGACGGTTGTCTACCGTCCGTAGACACGGTCGAATGAAAAATGATTATCGTTAGGTTATTAAATTCTGCTTATCAGTGTCACTCAGATATTTAAAACAATCTCTTTCGGATGGCGTCAGAACTCTGGTTTCCCGGCGTGTCTATCTGATATGCCTGATTGTCGTCCCGATTCTGACAACTCTCTTTTTCATTGACATGATGGATGAGGGATTGCCGCTGAGGGTTCCGTCGGCGATCGTCGATCTGGACCAGTCGCCGCTGTCGCGACAGGTGACGCGGTCGCTGCAGGCCTCGGAGCTGACGGACATAAATGAGAAGGCGGAATCCTATCATGCGGCAATGGAGCAGGTTCGATCGGGAAAGGTCTATGGCTTTTTCAGGATTCCGGAAGACTTCCAGAAGGACGCTGTCAGCGGCCGCACGCCGACAATCAGCTACTACTGCAACCTGACCTACTTCGTTCCGGGTTCGCTCATGTTCAAGGGCTTCAAGACGATTGCCGTTACGACGGCCGGGGGAATCGTGCAGACAACGCTTGTCTCGGCCGGAATGCCTGAGGCTGTGGTGTCGACGATGATCCAGCCGATGACGGTTCAGACCCAGGCGATCGGTAATCCCTGGATGAACTATAACTATTATCTGACGAATTCCTTTATACCGGGAATGGTCGCACTGATGGTCGCACTGGTGACGGCCTATACGATCTGCGATGAGATCAAGCGCCGCAATTCGCGCAGGTGGCTCAGCCGTGCGGGCGATTCGATTGTAGTTGCTCTTGCGGGCAAGCTTTTCCCGCAGACGGTCATTGAAATCTGTGTGGGTCTTGCCTGTCAGGGGATCATGTTCGGATTCTATCATTTTCCGCTGAACTGTCCGGTCTGGCACATGGTGCTTGCGATGGTCATGATGGTCATAGCGTCGCAGGCTTTCGCAGTCACGATCTGCTGCCTGATCACAAATCTGCGTCTGTCGGTCAGTCTCTGCGCTCTGACGGGGATTCTCGCGTTTTCTCTGGCTGCTTTCTCGTTTCCGGTCACCAGCATGTATCCGCCGGTTGCGGCGTTCAGCTACATTCTTCCGGTTTGCTATTATTTCCTGATCTATATCGATCAGGCGCTTAACGGGATTCCGCTTTACTATTCCCGCATGTATTATATCGCTCTCGCCATTTTCCCGCTCGTTCCGTTAGGTCTGCTCTGGCGTCTTAAACGGAGAATGAAGCAGATGGTCTATCTGCCCTGATCCGACGGGGATCTGACAGTGTGGCAACAACCCGAACACTCACAATCATGAAACGAATCTTCTCAGGCATATCGGCAACGGCGACAACTCTGTTAAGGGTGTGGCGGCGGGAGTTTTATCTCGTCTTCCATGACCTGGGTGTCTTGCTTTTCTTTTTCTTCCTGACGCTGGCCTATCCGGTCATCTACACAATTATCTACAATCAGGAGGTGATCAAGGATATTCCGATCGCGGTGGTCGACAATTCGCGCACGGTTTCGAGCCGTGAGCTGACACGTATGATTGACGCGACGGAGGGAATCGAGGTCTATGATTATGCTTCGAACCTGCATGAGGCCCGCATAATGGAGAATGAACATAAGGTCTACGGGATTCTTGAGATTCCGGGTGATTATGACCGTCGCCTCGGTCGCGGCGAGCAGGGAGTCGTCGTGTTTTATTCGGACATGTCACTTCTGCTCCGCTACCGCACGTTTCTTTCGGCTCTGACTGATGTTCAGCTGGCAGCCGGAGCGGATATCCGGCAGGAGAACATCAGCCGGCTTGGTCTTGCTTCTGATGGAATGGGCGGTCTGCCGGTGGAAAACGAGGCGTTTCTGCTCGGAGACCCGACACAGGGTTTTGCGTCGTTCATCATGCCGGGAGTGCTTGTGCTGATTCTGCAGCAGAGCATGCTTCTTGGCGTCACGATGCTTGCGGCAGGGATCAAGGAGCGTCGCCGCCGTTTCGGCGGGATCGATCCTGAAACTGTTCCGGCCGGTCCGATGACCACGATCTGGGGCAAGACACTCTGTTATCTGACGCTCTATCTGCCGGTCTGCGTCTATGTGCTCGATGTCGTGCCGATGTTGTTCAGCCTTCCCCATATCGGTGATTTCCGCGAGATGTTTCTCTATATCTTTCCGATGCTTGTCGCTACGGCATTTCTGGGACAGACGATCAGTGTTTTTGTCACTGAACGCGAGAGCTCGATGCTTGTCATTGTGTTTACATCGGTGATCTTCTTGTTCCTCAGCGGTCTTACATGGCCGCGGTATGCGATGAACGATCTCTGGACGTGGATAGGCAATGCTGTCCCTGCGACATGGGGAATCGAGGGCTTTATCCGGATGAATTCGAATGGCTCTCCGCTGTGGGAGCAGAGTCATCCCTATACGATGCTGTGGATTCTCGCGGGAATCTATATGGTCTCGGCCTATCTTGTCGCGAGGTTTAGCCTTCCGTCGCGTCGGACACGTCTGCGCGACAGTGTCTGACTCATTTGCGGCCGGTCTTGCGTTTAGGATTTGCGGGAAACCATCCGCGTGCGACCCGCTGTTCCTGCTCAGAGATTTCGAGAATTGACCAGAAGCATGTGAAGGCGAGCACTCCGAGCAGGGTCGACCAGATAACGTCGGCTACGAGGTAGGATGATATGCCGGCCGCAATTCCTGCGACAAGAAAGGCCCAGCGGCATCCGAGTCCGAAATAGTAGTGGGATTTGATGACGATGGGGTGGAAGATCCCGATGATGAGAAAGGTCAGGAGGCCGATTGTAAGGCCGAGAAGTCCATGTTCTGAGAGTATCTGTGTCATGTTTAGTCTGTATGGTCTGTTAGGGATTGTCGAAGGAGGCCTACCAGCTTCCGGTTGCGCCCCCGCCGCCGAAGCTTCCTCCGCCGAATGATCCGCCAGAGAAGCCGCCTCCGCCTCCACTTCCGAAACCACCGCCACCTGAGCCTATGATGACTACCGGCGCGGCGAGTTTTGCAATCTGATACGGGACGCGTCGAGTGTGGCCGCAGTTTTGGCATACGTAGATGCGTTCTCCGGCGCCTGCACGGGTTGTTGTCGGTGCGATGACTGTGCGGTTGCTGACGAGGCGCGAGGCTCGTGTGCCGCAGTTCTCGCATTGCTGGAGGCCGGATTTTTTGTTGATGTATGGGATTACGTCTTTTTCGCCGCATTGCGGGCATAGCCAGACGTCGTAGTCGACGGAGTCGAGCTGTTCCTCGCGGTCCTGTGCTGGGGTGAGGTAGAGGTTGTCGGTCTTTTCATCGAGTTTGTTCATCCGGTGGGTGCAGTTTGGACAGCTGCGCGGATGATTCCGGAGCCTGTTCATCAGAAATAAGCAAAGAAGTAATGCCGGGAGCGGTAGCCCGAGTCCGAGGAATGAGAGGAATAGAGCGACTGGTTTCAGGCTGTTGAGTTCGTCGTAGCGGACTGTTTCTTCTTTCCGGCGGTTGGCGACGTAGCTTCTTATGACGAGAAACAGCATTATGATTCCTGCTACCGCACCGAATCCGGCCATCAGTCCGAGTATGTCGAAGTCATCTTCGCCGGCGGCTGCTTTGTCGGGGATGGCGGAGCGGAGTTCTTCGGCGTAGCGGGGGTCGGTCAGAACGCGGCATACGGCAGCGGTTGCAGCCATGATGCCGCCGTCGTAGTCGCCCTGTCTGAAGTAGGGGATTGCGTCGTCGCGTATGATGCGGTTGCATACAATGTCGGGGAGAACTCCTTCGGCGCCTTTGCCGGGGGCTATTGTTATTTTCCGACGGTCTGTCACGAGAAGGATGATGACGCCGTTGTCTTTGTCGGCTTTTCCGACGCCCCATTTCTCACCGAGGGCTACGGCGAAGTCGATAAGTTCGTATTTTTCGGGGATGTCTGACAGGGCGATGACAACCGGTTCGGCGGATGTGGCTTTCCAGGTGTGTGAGATCATGGCGTCGAGGGAGTCGACGCATGCCTGGGAGAGGATGTTGTCGGGGTTGCTGACGAACCGTGTGCTGTCAGCTACGTGGACGTTCGGGACATTGTCGATGTCTGTCGGCGCGCAGATGGCGCATAGAGATATCAGGCAGACCAATAGAATAAGGAAGTGTCGTTTCATTCCAATAGGGGGGTGTCAATGGGCTTCGAGCCAGTTTTTACCTGTTCCTACCGAGACTTCGAGGGGAACTTTTGCAGAGAAAGCGGATTCCATCCGGCGGACGACGAGTTCTTTTATCAGTTCGATCTCTTCGGGAACAACGTTGAAGATCAGTTCGTCGTGGACCTGCATGATCATTCTTGATCTGAGTCCCCGTGAGGCGATCTCGTTGAAGATGTCGATCATGGCGATCTTAATAATGTCGGCAGCCGATCCCTGGAGCGGTGCGTTTATGGCGTTTCGTTCGGCATAGCCTCGAACGACTGCCGAGCGGCTGTCGATGTCGGGAAGCATTCGTTTGCGGCCTTTGACGGTCTGTACGTAGCGCAGTTCGCGAGCGGTTTCGATGCTCCTATCCATGTAGTTTTTGACTTCGGGGTAGGTTCGGAAATATCCGGTGATCAGGTCTTTGGCCTCGCTTCGCGGGATTGCGAGCCGTTCGGAGAGTCCGAAGGCCGAGATTCCGTAGATTATTCCGAAGTTTGCAGTTTTTGCAGCGCGTCGCTGGTCGTCGGTCACTTCGTCGATCGGAATGTGGTTTATTTTCGCGGCAGTCGCGCGATGGATGTCGGCCCCGGAGAGGAAGGCTTCGATCATTGCGGGGTCGCCGGAAAGGTGGGCCATCAGCCGCAGTTCGATCTGCGAGTAGTCGGCGGAGAGGAGTATGTCGCCGGGGTCGGGGATGAATGCGCGTCGGATTTCGCGTCCGTCGTCGGATCTGACGGGAATGTTCTGGAGGTTGGGGTTTGTTGAGGAGATTCGTCCCGTTGCCGTCACGGTCTGGTTGTAGGAGGTGTGGATCTTTCCGGTCGCGGGGTTGACCATTTCGGGGAGGGCGTTGATGTATGTTGCGAGGAGTTTTCGCAGCGCTCTGATCTTCAGGATCAGATCGACGATTTCGTGGGAGTCGCGGTATTTCTCAAGGATCTCTTCGGTTGTCGAGTAGGCACCTCTTTTTGTCCGCTTCGCTTTGGGGTCGATTTTGAGTCTTTCGAAGATTACTTCTCCGACCTGAAGGGGAGATGCGATGTTGAAGCGGCTTCCTGCCAGTTCGAAGACGCGGTCTTCCATGTCAGTTAGGCGGGCGGTGTAGGCCTGTGAGAGTTTTGCGAGTTCAGGGGAGTCGATGCGAACGCCGGTCCACTCCATTTCGGCAAGCACGCGTATCAGCGGCAGTTCGATGTCGGTCAGAAGAGGCGCGAGGCCGCTGGATCTGATTTCTTCGATCAGGCTGTCTTTGAGCTGGAGCGCGATGTCGGCTCGTTCGGCGGCACGACGGACGGCTTCGTCGGGAGAGGCTTCTTTTTTGCCTTCCGGTGGCATCATTTCGTAGCCGAGGCTGGATAGCGCGAGCTTGTCGGCGTCGTGTTTCATCTCGGGGGAAATGAGGTAGTGGGCAACTCCGGTGTCGAAATATGCTGCTCTGAATTCAATCCCGATGCGCTTGAGCAGTATGTAGTCGCGTTTGATGTCGGTTGACACTATTTCCGGGCCTTCGGCAGCGAAGAGAGGCGACAGGATTGCGGCGGTTTCTTCGAGCGGGTGACCGGCAAGCGGGATGTAGACGGCTTCGTTGCGGCCGGAGGCTATTGCGATACCGCGTAGGCGTGCTGTCATCGCGTCCGGTCCGAATGCGTCGACGGCAATTCCGACGGTGGGTTTTGCGGCGGCTTTTCGGATTGCTTCGTCGGCATTCCGAGGCGATGTGGCGGCGTGATAGTGAGGGTGGCGGGTCGCAATCGATTCGAGGACGAGAACGGGAGCCGCAGATGCATCGGGGTCAGGGAGGTCGAAGAGTGATCCGATAGTCCCCGGGGTGTTAGTCGCGGGGGCTGTCTCGCGCTCACTGCCGATCCGGTCGGGATAGCTCTGGCGCAGGCGGGTGATGAAAGTCCGGAATTCGAGTTTCCGGTAGATTTCCAGCAGGTTTTCGACGTCGAGTTCTTTTCTGATGAGCGAGTCTGGGGTGATGTCGCCGAGAGGGACGTCGGTCTTTATTGTCACGAGCCATTTCGATAGTCGTATCAGATCGGCGTTGTCTTCAATTTTGTGGCGTACGGCGCCTTTCAGATCGGCGGTGTGCAGAAGGAGATTTTCGACAGAGTCCCACTGTGCGATGAGTTTGGTCGCGGTTTTTTCTCCAACGCCCGGGCATCCGGGCACGTTGTCGCTGGCGTCTCCTTCAAGAGCGAGAAGGTCGATCACCTGAGAGGGTCTCGCGATTCCATAGCGTTCGCATATCTGTTGCGGTCCTCTGATTTCGAATCCTTCTCCGCGCAGTGCGGGCCGGTACATGAATACGGAGTCAGTGACGAGCTGGCCGTAGTCTTTGTCGGGGGTCATCATATAGGTCATGAAGCCCGCTTTCTCGGCCGCTCTCGAGAGTGTTCCAATTACGTCGTCGGCTTCGTAGCCCTGAATCTCGATTGCCGGAATGCGATATGCTTCGAGGATCTGCTTGATGTATGGGATGGATTCAGTTATGTCCTCGGGCTGTTTGTCGCGCTGTGCCTTGTAGTCTGGATATTCGTTGTGGCGGAATGTCTGTCCGCCTTTCGGGTCGAAACATACGGCTATGTGGGTCGGGTTTTCTTTTTTCAGGATTTCGTCGAGAGTGTTGCAGAATCCGAAGATCGCTGAAGTGTTGAATCCGCCCGATGTTACGCGTGGAGAGCGAATCAGAGCGTAGTAGGCGCGATAAATCAGCGCGTAAGCGTCGAGGAGGAAAAGCCGGGGTTGGTCCATAGGAATTGCAACGAATTATTTGAATTTAAAAGTAAAATTACGCAAATAATCACAATTGTTGGCAATCTTAACTGACTTTTTTGTAAATTTGCAGTCGTTATCAACCAAGCAATGACTCCAATAGAATCCATCCGTCACTCCATATCATCTGAACTTGACCGTCTTAACCGCCGTATAAACGACGCATTGATGTCGAATAACGGTCTGATGAACCGGGTGGTAGATGGTTACCTGACGACCAAAGGGAAGCAGATCCGTCCGATCCTTGTCATACTGACGGCAAAACTTTTCGGTGAGGTCAGTGACCGCGTCATAGCTGCAGCGGCTTCGGTCGAGATGCTTCACAATGCAACTCTGATTCATGACGATGTTGTCGATGAGTCGAAGCTCCGCCGCGGTCAGGCGACAGTCAATTCAGTGTGGGATAATCAGATTGCAGTCCTGGTCGGAGACTTCTTCGTTTCGAGTGCTCTGCAACAGTCGATCTCTACGGGAGATCTGCGGATCGTCGAGGCTCTTGCACATCTGGGCAAGATCTTGTCGCTCGGCGAGGTTGACCAGATCTATAATGCCCGCTACCACTGTCTTGACGAGGAGGCTTATTTCAAGATCATTTCCCATAAGACGGCGTCGCTTTTTGTCAGCTGCATAAAGATGGGGGCCTATGCCGTGGATGCCGACGGTCCCAAGGTTGAATCGATGGAGCGTTTTGCCGAATTACTCGGCCTGTGCTTCCAGATCCGCGACGATATATTCGACTACTATTCTAACGATGAGGTGGGCAAGCCTACCGGGAATGACCTCCGTGAGGGTAAAATCACGCTTCCACTGCTCTATGCACTTACGAAGACTGACGATCCGGAGCGTGAAGCGATGCTCGCGCTTTCGAAGAAGGAGCAGCTTGAGGAGACGGAAATCGAGACTCTGATCGATTATGCGCGCCGCGCGGGCGGTATTGATTATGCTTATTCGACGATGGATCGTCTGCGTGATGAGGCTATGCAGCTTTTGTCGGGTTTCTCCGAGTCGCAGACAGTCGAGGATTTCCGCTCGATTTTTGATTATATTATTTTACGGCGATATTAGTGGTGAGACGGTTCGTGATAACGGTCCGTCTGCGGCGTTGCTTGCGGCACTCGGGTTAGGTCACGGACGGTAGTCCGCTCCCGTCACCCCTCGGCCTTAGCGCCTAACATCCGAACCGTTCTGACGAACCTTAGGGCGGTCCGTGATAACGTTCCGTCTGCTGCGTCGTCGAAGGGATGAGCACTCAGTCATTGACTGTTGTCAACTCCTTCGTTCT
>CAJUHM010000006.1 GCA_910586475.1 uncultured Muribaculaceae bacterium
TGCGATTTAAGGAAAGTTATGCAGGGAATCCTTTTAGTCAGACTGCCAAATTATTCTATGGCAATAATGTCCTTAATCAAATCGAAAATCTGAAGTTTGACTGCAAACCGGGTACGAAGCATAATTATAACAGTATAGCTACGGCAATACTCGATATTGTTTTAGAGCGTGCCACAAAACTGCCATTTGCAATATTTCTACAAAATAATGTATGGATCCCACTTGGAATGGAAAGAACGGCATTTGTCGCTTTAGATGGTCCCGGACATCGTCATGCCAAAACTTATGGCGGCATAGCAATGACGGTTAAGGACTTGGCCAAAATTGGCAGACTTTATCTCAACAGAGGAATCTGGAACGGCAAACAAATAATAAGCGAAGATTTCATCAACCGCTCCATTGCGTCGACCTTTGACAACGAAACATATTCTTTCGGTTGGAATAACATCATTAACCAAGCTGACGGAAAGGAAATTATTTCGCCTAAATTCTTCGCAATAGGCTTGTTCGGTCAAGTTCTGTTTTGCGACCCCATCCATAATTTGATATTTGTTACACTTGGAGATAAAAAAGGTTGTGAGTTTCATTGGATATTTGACGATCTCGGTAAAGTAATCACCGAGTAGCCGCCTATCGTCATCCGGCCGCATCAGATTAATCTATCATTCGACTTCTGCACGCCTGTCTATTTCCATCTCAATCGAGAGACTTTGCAGTAGTGCAACAAGTGATAATCCGCTATTCATTAGGATTATCCGGTGAAATTAGTTAAATTGCACCGATATAACAAAATCCGATAGCTTGATTGCTCAGAGGCCACCAGGATTCAACACTGCAATAGTAGTGCTTTTGTCTGAGTTAAACAAATTTTGGATTCAGAAAGTTGTTAAACCAATGAATTATACCGAGAAAGGCCAAAGATATGGACGAATGGATAACATACAGCATTTATGAACTGGAGAATATGTCGCTCCTGACGGAAATGTTCTTCGAATCAAAAGATCGAGACTGCTTCAAACATATTGTAAGCGCTGCCATAGATTTCAAATACGAACTCCATAAAGCAACAACTGCCATTGATAATGCCTCCAAGCTATCAATCTATGATGAAGCCCGTGTCAATTTCAACAAAGAATACAACACGGGCATGAATAGCTTGGTGGATATGATTAACAAACGGCTTATCGGCCAATGGGAATACGACCTTACAGGTGTGAAATTGCCCAAATCCCGATGAAGACGAGCGAAATACAAAGGACATCAACAATGATGATGACCATTAGACTCCTCCATTCCCAATCATCTCTCCACGCTGTCATGAACATGAAGAAGTTAATGAAGAAAAAGAATAAACAGGTAAACGATACGAATTGCCCAATAACAATAATTTGCTCAGACATTGGTTGCGGCTTATTGGTTTGACAATACAAGGATATGAACAACCCTCTATTCAAATGATAATTGCTTCTAAAACAGGATCTATGGATTTTGTTTCCTGAAAATTGTCGGGACCCAATCTAACCCTATTGAAATTTTAAGATTTTCAACCAACTATAAGGATATACGGCAAATATTTTGTAAATTTGCAGTGCAAATGTGTTAAGTAAACCTTTTTTCGATGATTCTACACCAGATGAAACGCTACATTTTCGGAGCATTCCTATTCGCAGCATCCTCCGTTCTGGCAGCAGGCATAAACGAATTGCCCATTAAAACTGTTAATGGCATAACATATCATTTCTATACTGTAAAACAGCACGAAACGCTCTACGCGCTCAGCAAGCAGTTCAAAATCAGCGAAGCGGAAATCATCCGACTCAACCCGGAGGTTGCAGACGGCCTTAAAACCGGCCAGGAACTTCTGTTGGGCAAGGCTGCAAACAGTGCGTCCACATCACAGAATAACACCTATCTGGTCAAGAAAAGCGACACTGCCTATGGAATCTCAAAACGATTCGACATTTCACTCGAAGAGTTTTATTCGCTCAATCCGGCGGCTCGCGACGGAGTGAAAGAGGGCCAGCTCGTCACCGTAAAATCTACAAAAAACGCGAAAGCCGCCACTCCGAAAAACACATCTTCAACAAAGACACCCTCAACGAACAAAACCGTAACCCACGTGATCGGCGACCATGAAACGCTCTACCAGATCGCGCGGGACAATAATATTCCCTTGGCCGAACTGCTTGCAGCGAATCCCGGACTCGATGCCGCACGCTACTCCTCAGGCGTTGAAATCGTGATTCCCGCATCCGCAAAACCGGCAACCCAGCCAGTTTCGGATCAGGCATCATCGACCTATAAAGTGAAAGCCGGCGACACATTCTACGGAATCGCCACTCGAAACGGGATCGACCTGCCCCAGCTTTATGCTGCCAATCCGGGCGTCGACGTACTCAAAGAGGGCATGACCATCAATATCCCCGACGGATGCGACGAAATACGCGAAAATGCCTCTGAGGAAGCAGTCGCACCCGCAGAAAAAAAGCCGATAAGTCTCGCAGTTATCCTTCCGTTTCAACTCGATCAGAAAGGCAAACACAACAAATCGATGACTGAGTTCTTCCGCGGATTCCTCCTTGCGGTCGACTCTCTGCGTTCATTCGGCAACCCGATCCACATTCAGACCTACGATACAAAAGGCACTCCCGAAGGCCTTCAGGAAATCCTCGATAAACCCGAACTGAAAAACGTCAATGCCATCATCGGACCGGACAATGCCGAACAGCTCAGCACGCTGAACGCTTACGGCCGCGACAACAGCATCTATGTGCTCAATCTGTTCAACAACAGAGATTCAGCATACCTGACGAATCCTTATGCGATTCAGGGTGCGGTCCCGAGAGAAATAATGTATGACCGCGCGGCCAAATCGTTCATTACGTCTTTTGATGACTACATGCCTGTGTTCATTGTCAGCAATGACGGACGTCGTGACAAAGTCGAATTCATCGACGTCGTCAAATCAATGCTCACAGCGGCGGGGAAATCCTACAAAGAAATCAACTACAACGGCACTCTTGCGCTTGAAACTCTCGTCAGCGCCCTCCCTGCCGGACAGAAATACGCATTCCTTCCCGGATCGTCGAACAAAGAAGAATTCGACAGATTTGCGACTGCAATCCAAGCATATAAAGATGCCCGCGACTTCAAAAACGAAGTTATTGTGTGGGGCTACCCTGAATGGCTTGCAAACCGTCAGGCCTACCCACGCATGCATGAACTCGACTGCTATATATATTCGCGCAATAACCTTCCGGAAAAGTATGAGACCGAGACCATCAACAAACTTTATGAGACATGGTACGGCCCCCACATGATGCAGAACTATCCTCAGCGAGCCTACATGGGCTTCGACGCCGGAATGTACCTTTTGAAATCACTTCAGTCCAACAAAGGTAGCTTCTCCGGATTCGCGCCCTATGTCCAGACCCTCATCATGCCGATCACTCTCAAGAAAATCAACGGCGGAGGGTTCTGCAACGACGAACTGCTGCTGATCAACCTTGCTCCCGGCGAGACAATCAGCAAGCGATCGATCTGAGAAACTGCTCCCAAACCAACGACTACCGCAACCGAACAAAAAAAATGTCATTGACCCGCTTCATTCCTCTGCTACTTCTTACTGTCTGCCACTTTGTCCCGACCAAAGCCCAGCGGAGCTACGATCCCCACTTTGCAATTGGAGCAAAAGGAGGCGCGACCTTCAGCTCAATGGCATTCACTCCCTCGATCGAACAGTCGATGATCCAAGGCATTTCGTTCGGAGCCGTAGCCAGATATACTGAGGAAAAATTCTTCGGGCTGGTCGCAGAACTCAATGTCGAACAACGCGGATGGAGCGAGAATTTCGACGATACTGAATTCCACTTTCAGCGACGCCTGACCTACCTTCAGCTTCCCGTCATGACCCACATCTATTTCGGTAGTGACAAATTCCGGGGGTTCGTCAACCTCGGCCCATCGGTGAGTTATATGATTTCAGAAAGCGCATCGGCCAATTTCGACTACCGCAACCCTGCGGCTGTCGAAGGTTTCCCGATCGCCAACCGCCACGTCAATCAGATGACAATGGATATCAAAAACAGATTTGATTATGGCATCTGCGCGGGCGGAGGCATTGAACTGATTCTCAAAAAGAAGCACTCGATTCTTGTAGAAGGCCGCTATTATTTCGGATTGGGAAATATTTTCTCCGCAAAGAAAAAAGATGAATTTTCCGCGTCGCGGGGAACTTCAATTCAGGTAGCAGTCGGCTATCTTTTCCACATTAAATAAGACCTGACACTCCCCTGCCGCTGGAAACGGCCGCAGCAGGCGAAATCTGCCAAAGCGTTGCCTACATCTCCAAAAATCAGAAACGGATGTCGCCGCGGGCGTTGAGTATTCTGAACAGGAGAGCGTGGAGAAGATCATATTCGTTCTGACGGCTTCCGACTCCCTTTATATTCGCATCGAACGTCCGGATTGACGCAATGATCTCAATTGTCTGATAGGCATTGTAATTGCGCATTCCCATAGTGAAACGCGTCAGTTGCTTATCCCACTTAAGGCCGAGCGCAGCCATGAGCGACGACGGCGATTTGTCGCGCGTGAACTGGGCTGTAAGCAGCTGAGCGAAATAGGAGAAAATATTGGAAGCGGTGCGTGCTGTCGGACAGTATTTCGGATTTCTGCGGAAATATGCCAGAATTCTGAACACTTTGGCTGAATCTCTGGCCGCGATTGCATCGACAAGCTCGAAATCATTAAAATCCTTGCTGACTCCGATATTCACTTCAATACACTCGGGCGTCACCATCGCACCCTGGCCGAGCACCATTGCAAGCTTGTTGATCTCATTATAGATCTTGGAAACATCAGTGCCGAGATAATCGCATAGCATCGCCAGCCCTTTCGGTTCGATATTAAGACCTTTTGAACGGACAAGATTAGTTATCAGCGTGTCTACATTTCTGCCGACCGGTTTTTTCGATTCAAAAACAACCGCATTGTGTTTTTTGGCAGCCGCCAGAAGATCTTTTCCCTTTGCCTTATCACCCCTGAAACAGATGACGAGAACCGTTGTCGGAGTAGCTGTTGCAACATAGGCATGGAGTTTATTGATTTCGTCGGCACGCGCGGCCTGCGCCTCTTTGACCAGTACGAGCTGACGGTCCGACATCATCGGATAGCGGCGACACGCACCGATAATGGTCTCAGCCTTGACTTCAGGCGCATAGAAAACCGAAAAATTAAAGTCGCGTTCGCCTTCCGGAATGACCGACTCGAATGCCTTTACAAGTTCATCCGTGAAGAAGCCCTCCTCACCGTGGATAATATAGACCGGGTGGAGACGGCCCTGCCGGATCTGGCGTAGAAGATCGGAGAAATTCGGAGATGTTGTCGCTGTCGCTGCCATTTTGACGGTTGCAGAATTGAGTATTATTCTGTAAATTTACACAATAATTCTGATAATAACAAAACTTATGTCGGCCGACGAGTATCCTCCGCTGAATTTGCCCCCAGCCAAGCTGAAACTTCGCATGCAACCCGAGTGCAACCGACCGCAGGTCTACGACCCGCAACGCTGCCGTTGGGTTGCGCTGACCCCGGAAGAATGGGTCAGACAACATTTTGTAGCAATGCTCATCAACAAAAAGGGCTATTATGCCGGCAGCATAGCCAACGAGATCGGAATCAGCCTGAACTCGACTTCCCGCCGTTGCGACACGGTCGTTTTCGACAACAGAAAAGAGCCTTATATCATTGTCGAATATAAGGCTCCTTCTGTTGAGATAACACAAGATGTCTTTGACCAGATAACTCGCTACAATATGGTGCTTCAGGCTCCGCTTCTCATTGTCAGCAACGGACTGCACCACTACTGCTGCGCCATCGATTACGCCGGCAGAACCTATAAGTTTCTACCGGAAATCCCGGCCTTTGGCGACATCATTCCGTAATAAAATCCACGCAGGCCCGCTCCGCTTTATGAGGAGCAATGATTTCAACGGCTCTGACATGTGCGGGATGAGCTGAATATGCCGCAATGTCTGCAAGACTGTCGGCTGTCGCGATCAGCGAAATATCCCATTTCTCATCCGGATTGATATTGACTCCAGCCTCCATCCCCTTCAGTTCGGGAATCAGCGCCGGCAGCTCCAGCAGAGCCGAGCAGAAGCGGGTTGCGACATCGCGACGAAACTCCTCAGGCCCGTTGAGGCGGAATGTGGCAACGTGTTTTACCATTTTTCAGAATCAGTTTTTGGTGTACATGCGCTCACGTGCAGCGAGAACCTTTTCGTCAGTGATGTAATCGTCATAGTCCATCATCTTGTCGATGATGCCATTGGGTGTCAGTTCGATGATTCGTGTCGCAACTGTCTGGATAAACTCGTGGTCATGCGACGACATGAGTATTATGCCCTTGAATCCGCGCAGTGTGTTGTTGAACGCCTGAATAGATTCGAGGTCGAGGTGGTTGGTCGGCGAATCAAGGATCAGCGTGTTTGCATCCTTGAGCATCATACGCGAAATCATGCAACGCATCTTCTCGCCTCCCGAAAGGACTGATGCCTTCTTAAGCACATCCTCTCCCGAAAAAAGCATTCGGCCAAGGAATCCCTTGAGATAGATCTCGCTCGAATCGTCGCTGAACTGACAGAGCCAGTCCACAAGATTCATGTCCGTGTTGAAGAACTTCGAATTGTCAAGAGGAAGATAAGCCGTTGTGATTGTCTGCCCCCAGTCGTAGGTTCCGGCGTCGGCCTTGCGGTTGCCGGTGATTATTTCGAAAAGCGCGGTCATAGCTCGCGGATCGTGGCTGAGGAATGCGACCTTATCACCCTTCTCGATCTGGAAATTGACATCGCTGAAGAGCACGTCGCCGTCGATCGAAGCCGAAAGCCCATGAACTTCAAGGATCTTATTTCCCGGCTCACGCTGAGGAGTGAAAATGATTCCGGGATAGCGGCGCGACGAGGGCTGAATCTCCTCGATATTGAGTTTCTCGAGCATTTTCTTGCGCGAGGTGGTCTGTTTTGACTTGGCGACATTGGCACTGAACCTCTGAATGAACTCAAGAAGTTCCTTGCGCTTCTCTTCAGCTTTTTTATTCTGCTGCTGTTGCTGACGCAGAGCGAGCTGCGACGACTCATACCAATAGCTGTAGTTTCCGGCAAAGAGCGACATCTTATTGTAGTCAATGTCGAGAGTATGGGTCGATACGGAGTCAAGGAAGTGTCGGTCGTGGCTGACAACCAGCACTGTGTTCTCGCAGTTTGACAGATAATTCTCAAGCCAGCTCACCGTCTCAAGGTCAAGGTCGTTGGTCGGCTCGTCGAGAAGCAGGTTGTCGGGGTTGCCGAAAAGAGCCTTCGCAAGAAGCACACGCACTTTTTCGTTACCGGACAGGTCTCGCATGTACATATAATGACGGTCTTCCTTGATTCCGAGACCGCTGAGCAGAGCCGCGGCATCGCTCTCGGCATTCCACCCTTCGAGTTCGGCGAATTTTTCTTCAAGTTCGGAAGCACGCATACCGTCAGCGTCTGAGAAATCCTCTTTAGCATAGATTGCTTCTTTTTCCTGCATGATGTCCCAAAGGACAGTATGTCCCTGAAGAACTGTGTTCAAGACAGTGCAGTCATCATATTTGAAGTGATCCTGCTCAAGCACACTCATGCGTTCGCCGGGGCCCTGTGTGATGGTACCGCGCGTCGGAGTCAGTTCGCCTGAAAGAATACGCATCAGAGTGGACTTTCCGGCTCCGTTGGCGCCGATGATTCCATAGCAGTTGCCGGGAGTGAACTTCATGTTGACGTCCTGAAAAAGGACGCGTTTGCCAAATTGCATGGCAAGATCGTTTACTGATATCATTTTATCTTCTTTACCTTAATTTTTTCGACTGCAAAGTTACGCATTTTTATTTAATTTTGTCCCATACCGCTTGCTTATTCAGTTGCTGATAGCTATATTTGCCTACCATTATTCTCACATTAAAAACATTTACCATGAAAATTCTACAGAAACTCACACTCACGCTTCTGCTTGCTTTGGCTCCGTTATGCCTCTATGCCCAGACCCCTTCTTCCGATCCCTATGTGGCAGAAATGAATAAAATCCTACAGGCCACTAACTCAAGAACTCTAATGATTCAGACAATCGCAATCGCATGGGAAAACCTCAACCTTCCCCTGACCGACTACGAAACCGCTGCGACGGCTGTTGTCGATGAGATATGGCCCGACCTCATCAACCTGTACACTGACGAATACAAGACGTTTTATTCTCTCGAAGACATGAAGGCGATCAATGAATTCTATGCCACACCGACCGGAAAGAAATTCGCAATATATTCCGCCGAAATGAGCGCGACCATACAACAGAAGATCAACAGCAACTACACATCGCGCATCCAGCAGGTCCTGATGCGGTATATCCAACACTGATCAGATCAATCAGGAATCCCCCACCCCCGTCCCTTTAGTTATTTTGGAGGAGCTGCGATGAGGATGAATCAGCATTGCGGGGAACTGACACAAAACGGGAGCTAAAAACGACATGGTTTTCAGCTCCCGTTTTGTGTCAGCCATGCGGCTGTTGTGTCTTTTAGAATAGGCTCCAGCTTACGGTCAGACCGGCCATGACGATTGAAACCATTGACATGAGCTTGATCAGAATGTTAAGACTCGGGCCGGATGTGTCCTTGAACGGATCTCCGACGGTGTCTCCGACTACTGTAGCCTTGTGGACGTCGCTTCCCTTGCCGCCATAGTTGCCTTCTTCGATATATTTTTTTGCATTGTCCCACGCACCTCCGGCGTTGGCCATGAACACGGCGAGAACAAAGCCTGACGAAAGACCTCCGACAAGTAGACCTATCACACCGGGAACCCCGAAGAGCAATCCGACAAGAATCGGAACGATGATCGCAAGCAGTGACGGGAACACCATTTCGCGCTGTGCTCCACGGGTGGAAATCTGAACGCAGCGGGCATAATCAGGTTCGGCTTCACCTGTGAGAATTCCTTTGATAGTGCGGAACTGACGGCGCACTTCATCAACCATGCTTCCTGCGGCGCGGCCTACGGCGTTCATTGTCAGTCCGCAGAAGAGAAACGCCATCATAGCTCCGATAAACATTCCTGAAAGCACTTTGGGGCTCATCAGGTTTACTTCGTAGAATGCCATGAAGTCGGTGAACGTCGCCTCATGAATGGGCACTGCGCGGTCGCCGATCTGTATCATTGTTTCGCCAAGTCGGGCGAGTCCGATGCGGATCTCTTCGATATAGGAAGCAAGGAGGGCAAGTCCGGTCAATGCGGCCGAACCGATGGCGAATCCTTTTCCAGTTGCAGCGGTTGTGTTGCCGAGTGAATCAAGCGCGTCAGTGCGGCGACGCACCTGCTCTCCGAGCCCGCTCATTTCTGCGTTACCGCCTGCATTGTCGGCAATCGGGCCGTAGGCATCAGTCGCAAGGGTTATTCCCAGCGTCGAGAGCATTCCGACTGCCGCAATTCCGATGCCATAGAGTCCCATGCCGACATTTGCGAAATCAAAACCCGAAGCAAACCAGTAGGATAGAATTATACCGACCACCACTGCGATCACAGGAACTGCTGTCGAAATCATTCCGAGACCTACTCCGGAGATTATAACGGTCGCCGGCCCTGTCTGACCGCTTCCGGCAAGTTTCTGAGTCGGTTTGTAGGACTGGGACGTGTAATACTCCGTGGCTCGTCCGATAACTATGCCGACCAGCAGACCTATGACAACCGAACAACCGATCAATGCCCAGTTGTCGAGCTGAAGAAGCCATAAGATCAGGAATGTGGCTCCGACAATGAGAATCGAGCTGAGATTCGTTCCCAGCGCAAGCGAGTTGAGGAGATCCTTCATTGTGGCGTCCTCTTTTGTTCTTACACAGAATATACCGACAATCGACAGCAGAATTCCGACAGCCGCAATCAGCATCGGAGCCATCACGGCTTTCAGCTGCATGACCGGATCGCCTTTAAGCAGATAGGCTGCCGCGCCGAGCGCTGCCGTCGCAAGTATCGATCCGCAATAGGATTCATAAAGGTCTGCACCCATGCCGGCAACGTCGCCCACGTTATCGCCCACGTTATCAGCGATTGTGGCAGGGTTTCGCGGATCATCCTCGGGGATGCCAGCTTCAACCTTTCCGACAAGGTCGGCTCCGACGTCGGCTGCCTTGGTGTAGATACCGCCTCCGACACGTGCAAAAAGCGCCTGAGTGCTCGCACCCATGCCGAACGTGAGCATCGTAGTCGTGATCATACACATTTTTTCAAGTTCAGAGACATTGTCGACACATAACTGGAGGATCACATACCAGAAAGAAATGTCGAACAAACCGAGTCCGACAACAACGAGACCCATCACTGCTCCCGAACGGAAAGCAACGCGCAGTCCTTTGTTGAGCGACTCGCGCGCGGCGTTGGCCGTACGGGCCGACGCATGTGTCGCTGTCTTCATGCCTAAGAATCCAGCAAGACCGCTGAAGAATCCACCAGTCAGGAACGCAACAGGCACCCAGACATTCTGAAGTCCGAAGCCATAGGCCATGACCGAAAACAGAACCACAAGTGCCAGAAAGACCAATGAGACAATTTTGTACTGCTGACGAAGATAAGACATGGCACCTTTACGCACATACGATGCGATTTTCGCCATCTGTGGAGTTCCTTCACTCTCTTTTTTCATCTGACTGTAGAAAAACCAGGCCAGAATCAAGGCAATGACCGAAGAGATCGGCACAAGCCAAAACAAATCTTTTTCCATGGGTTGAATTTTGGTTATAAATTTAAATCTTAGACAATACGCCGCCTTCTGCAACCGGCAGCCAGCTACCAGACAACCGTATTATCGCTAACAAAGATAGCGATTTTTGTTCAATTCTTAAGAAACTGTTCGAATTTAATTCGAAATCGATTTTAAATAGTTTCTAAAAAAAACGCTGCGGCAATTTCATAACGAAACAGCCGCAGCTTAAGACCCCGTTCTCCAATATTTGTTAACGCAGAGGCCGCATATCTCTGAGTGGTTTTTGTCCTGTGATGAAGGAGCGTAGCCGTAGCTACGTGACTGAAGAACATGGCAAAAAGGCGCCGGAGAGATGCGATGGCAATGTAATTTTATGCATCAGCACACAATTAATTGCGCCCCGGTCTGGTTATCGGGTTTTATTCATTTTTTAAGTTATTGGCGTAAATTGGGATACACCACGGATTTAATACATGTTCAACGCAACTTTGTTTTGAAAAATTTCCCGAAATAATCAAAACAAAGTCAGAGACTGACATTTTCTACCTGAAAACTTTCATGACATCGGAAAACTTCTCACGAATCCGGTCGTTGCAGAGATTGCCGATCGAGCCTTCGTGGACGTGCTCGACAATGCGGGTGGGAGTGTACTCGCCATGCTGCACCTGCATTCCAACAGTGCGATAGGCCTCTCTGAAAGGAACTCCGGACAACGTCAGGCGATTGACATCCTCAACCGTGAAAAGATAATCATAGCGCGGATCGGAAAGGATTTCTTCGTTGACGCGTATGTGTCCGAGCATAAACGTGCACATGTCTAGACACTCGATGAGTTCTGTTGTGGCCGGGAAGATAATATCTTTAAGCAGCTGTAGATCGCGGTTGTAGCCAAGCGGCAGATTTGCAGTCAACAGCGCGATCTCGTTAGAGACAGACTGCAGACGGTTGCATTTTCCTCTCATGATCTCGAACACATCCGGATTCTTCTTGTGAGGCATTATGCTCGACCCGGTCGTAAACTCGTCCGGGAACGATACAAATCCAAAATTCTGACACATGAACATGCAGACATCCATTGCAAGATGTCCGAGAGTCGAGGCGATGGTATTAATGGCCATTGAAGCCGCACGTTCGGTCTTCCCACGGCTCATCTGGGCCGCAACGACATTATAGTGCATCGTCGAGAAACCGAGTTCACGCGTTGTCATTTCGCGGTTGAGAGGAAACGACGATCCGTAGCCGGCAGCCGATCCAAGCGGATTCTGGTCAGCGATGCGATAGGCTGCTGACAGGATCTGCATATCATCGACGAGGCTCTCGGCATAGGCACCGAACCACAGGCCGAACGATGACGGCATCGCGACCTGCAAGTGGGTATAGCCCGGCATCAGCACATCTCTATAGCGGTCGCTCAGTGTCTGCAATGAATCAAACAGGCGTCCGACAGCCGCTGCAATGGTCTTCAGCTCGTCTCTCATAAAGAGTTTGAGATCAACGAGGACCTGATCGTTTCGCGAACGTCCCGAATGGATTTTTTTGCCAATATCGCCAAGTCGCTCCGTGAGCATGAATTCGACCTGCGAATGCACATCCTCAATTCCGGGAGCAATCTCGAACCCGCCGCTTTCGATCACCTCAGCGATCCGTTCGAGTTCTTTCGTCAGCACATCGAGTTCATCAGCTGTGAGAAGGCCAATACTTTCAAGCATTTTAATGTGGGCAAGCGAGCCTTGCACATCATAGCGCGCCAGACGAAGATCAAGTTCACGGTCATTGCCGACTGTAAACTGTTCGATCATCCTGTCCGGTTCGAAATCTTTGCTCCAGAGTTTGCTCGGTTTCATAATCAAAATATCTGAGAGAGATTGTTTATAAAATTTTCATATTTAAAAATCGCACTTTCAATTTCGTCGACCATGACGAACTCGTCGGCGCTGTGGCTCCGCTGTGACTTTCCAGGCCCCATCTTGAGCGACGGGAATGCAGACATCTGCGACATGTCGGAAGTCGTCGGCGACACAAACGGCTTCCCACCTATCATTTCAGCAGCCCTCACCAGCGGATGGCAACTGTCGATGACTGAAGCTCTGACGCGTGTCGAACGCGGAGTCAGAGACGAGTGTTTCACTACCTTTCGGAGCAATTCAACAGTTTCCTCGTTGGAATAGGCATCAGTCGTGCGCACATCAACAACCCACCGGCATTCCGCCGGAACTACATTATGCTGCTGTCCGGCCTGAATCATCGTGATCTGCATCCCGACCGGACCAAGAATCCGGCTCTCGGCCGGAAAACGGTAGCTGCGCAGCGACTCGATATCCTCAATGGCTTTATAAAGAGCATTCACACCCTCGCCACGCGCAGCATGTCCGCTTTCACCCAAACTCAGACAGTCAAGCACAACAAGGCCGCGCTCCGCCACAGCAGGCTGCATCTCAGTAGGCTCGCCGACAAGGGCCATCGTGATCCCTATGCCATTTCCCTCAAGATGAGGCAGAAATGCACGCATCCCGTTTTCGCCTGTCACCTCCTCCTCTGCCGTAATAGCGAGCAGAAGATTGAACGGCAGTCTGCGGTCGTAGAATCTTTCGAATGCCGCCATAAGCGCGACCACAGAAGCTCCGGCGTCGTTACTTCCGAGCCCATAGAGACGTCCGTCGGAAATCTCCGGCAAAAAGGGATCTCGGGTATATGCGCCAGAAGGCTTCACCGTATCGTGGTGGGAATTCAGGAGCAAAGTCGGTCTGGCCGGATCAAACGATGGCTGAACTGCCCACACATTATTATGAAAACGCCGCGGCGAGAAGCCGAGCGACTCCATAGTTGAGAACAGCAGACCGGCTGTCGCTTCTTCGCTGCGTGAAAACGACGGCAGCGCGATCAATTGCTGTAACAGACCGACAGGATTCATTTTCTGATAATTGTGCCGGCAGACCCATTCAGCAGATCATCCGACGATTTGATGGTCACAGATTTCACACCAAGTCCGATCGCAGCAAACGCATTGTCGATTTTCGGAATCATTCCGCCGGTTATCACACCGTCATTTCTCATTGACGCATAACTTGCGGGAGTGATCTCGGATATAACCGAACCGTCGTCATCAGCATCAGCGAGAACACCGGGTTTCTCGAAACAATAGACAAGCTCGACAGGCATGATTCTTGCGGACGCACACGCGACAGATGACGCGATCGTATCCGCATTGCAATTGAGCAGCTGACCGTTTCCGTCATGAGTAATAGCACAGAAGACAGGCGTCAGGCCTCTCGACAGCAATCCGGCGATTTCGTTTTCATTGACATCATCGAGATTGATATCGCCAACAAAACCATAATCGACCGGAGCGGCAGGACGCCTGCTAGCCCTGATGACGCCTGCATCACACCCTGCAAGTCCGATCGCATCACAGCCGTCGGCCTGCAGCATTGCGACTATGCGCTTGTTGATCAGACCGGCATATACCATTGTTACAACGTCGAGAGTCGCAGCGTCGGTCACACGACGCCCGTCGATCATCATTGTTTCGATTCCGAGAGCCTCAGAAAGACGAGTTGCCTCACGGCCTCCTCCATGAACAAGTATCTTCGGACCGGGAATGGCCGAAAAATCTTTCAGAAACCGGGAGAGCACCGAAGGATTGTTGACGACATTGCCGCCGATCTTAACAACTTTAATTGTCCGGGTCATAACGTTTCAAGCATTTTTTTCAAAACAGTCTGCGCGGAAATCTCCCTGTTGGCAGCTTCGGGAATAACGATGCTGCGCTCCGACTCAATCACTTCGTCAGTGACAATCATGTTGCGGCGCACAGGCAGACAATGCATGAAGAACGCATTGTCGGTCAAAGCCATCTTTTCCGCATCGACAGTCCAGGTTTTGTCGGTCGAGAGGACCTTGCCATAGTTGGGATCCGCATATGCCGACCAGTTTTTGGCATAGATGAAATGAGCTCCTTCGAAAGCCTTCTTCTGGTCATATTCAACGTGAGCGCTGCCCACAAAAGAGGGATCAAGCTCATAACCCTCCGGATGAGTGATCACGAAATCATAGTCGGTCGCATTCATCCACTCGGCAAACGAATTGGGAACAGCCTGCGGAAGAGCCTTGGGATGGGGCGCCCACGTCATTACGACCTTAGGCCGTTCGACAGTCTTGAACTCTTCAATCGTGATGAGGTCGGCGAAGCTCTGCAACGGATGACGCGTAGCTGCCTCCATGCTGAAGACCGGACAGCCGGCATAGTTCAGGAACTGGGAGATAACCTGCTCCTCGTAATCCGCCTTTTTGTCAGTCAGACCGGCAAACGCGCGAACTCCGATAATATCACAGTAGCTCGCCATGACCGGAATCGCTTCAAGCAGATGCTCGGCCTTGTCACCGTCCATAATCACCCCGCGCTCGGTCTCGAGTTTCCATGCTCCCTGATTGACGTCAAGGACCATCACGTTCATGCCAAGATTCATAGCAGCCTTCTGTGTGCTCAGACGTGTGCGGAGCGACGAGTTGAAAAACAGCATCAGCAGCGTCTTATTGCGCCCAAGCTCGGTATAGCCGAACTTATTGGCTTTTACCTCAAGTGCTTCTTTAACCGCAGCGTCAAGAGGTCCGATGTCTGCGACGCATATAAACTTCTTCATCTTATCTACGTTTTTCTTATTTAACCAGTTGTTTTATAGCTTCAATAAAGGTGTCAGCTTGAGCTTTGCTCAAACCGAGTGCCGGAAGCAGACGGACAGTAGACTGCCCGGCACCGCCGGTAAATATATTCTTTTCAAAAAGCAGCCGCCTGCGCATCTCAGATCCCGAGCCATCGACATCGAAGCCGATCATCAACCCGCGTCCGCGCACATCTTTGAGTCCTGGAATCTCTTTGAGTTTTCCGATCAGATAGCTGCCGACAGTCGCCGCGTTTTCAATCAGATTCTCCGCTTCCATCACGTCAAGTACAGCCAAAGCAGCGGCGCATGCCAGATGATTTCCTCCGAAAGTAGTTCCGAGCATGCCCTTGTGTGCTTCTATCGCAGGCGAAATCAAGACAGCTCCCATCGGAAAACCATTGGCTATCCCCTTCGCGCAAGTGATAATGTCCGGACGGATGCCGGCATGCTGGTGGGCAAAGAAACGTCCGGTGCGTCCATAGCCGCTCTGAATCTCATCAAGAATCAGAAGAGCACCGGTGGCAATCGACATCTCACGCAACTTATGCATAAAATCCGCCGATGGCACACGAATTCCGGCCACTCCCTGGATTCCCTCGACAATGACAGCAGCAAACTCACCGCTTTCGAGAAGCTTGCCAGCTGCATCAGCATCTCCAAATGGAGCAAACACGACATTGTCGGTCACGTTGAACGGTGCGACAATCTTAGGATTGTCAGTTGCCGCGACAGCTCCTGAAGTACGTCCGTGGAAAGCATGCGAAAACGCAAGAATGCGCTTACGGCCTGTTGCGAACGAAGCCAGCTTCATCGCATTTTCATTAGCTTCCGCACCTGAGTTACACAGGAAAAGATTATAATCATCATAGCCCGACAGACGGCCGAGCTTCTCGGCCAGACGCTTCTGCAGCGAATTTTCAACCGAATTGGAATAGAATCCAAGAGCGGCCACCTGCCTGCTGACAGCATCGACGTAACGTGGATGGGCGTGGCCGATAGAGATGACGGCGTGACCTCCGTAAAGGTCAAGATAACGTGTGCCGTCAGCCGTAAAGACATAGCTGCCCTCCCCTTTGACAGGCTCTATTTCGTAGAGAGAATAAACATCAAATAGTTCCATTTTTATTTAAAATTTAGCGACATGAACCGACATCTTAATCTGAACAAATAAAAGTCAAAACCAGACTCCCTTAGAATGCAGAGGGTTTAAGCCGCAAACCACACTTTTCGTCGAAACCGAACATCAGGTTCATATTCTGCACGGCCTGCCCCGAAGCCCCTTTGAGGAGATTGTCGATCGCGCTCATTATCAGAAGCTTGTCGCCGTGCTTCTCAACCTTCACAATAGCCTTATTGGTATTGACAACCTGTTTTAGATCAAGCGTTTTCGGCGCAATGAAAGTGAATGCCGATCCTCGATAGTAATCTTCATAGATCTTCACGGCATCCTCTTCGGAAAGATCCGATTTCAGGTATGCGGTCACAAAAATCCCGCGTGCAAAGTCGCCCCTCATCGGAATAAATTCAAGTTCAGCGTCGGAATCAGGCATCAGACATCTGAGCGAACGGTTGATTTCGATAAGGTGCTGATGATTGAAGGCCTTATAGACCGACATATTTGCATGACGCCAACTGAAATGAGTGGTTGCACCCGGTTTCACACCCGCGCCTGTCGAACCGGTGATTCCGGTGATGTGAACATCCGATTTCAGATTTCCCGTCGCTGCAAGTGGAAGCAGGGCAAGCTGGATTGCCGTTGCGAAGCATCCGGGATTCGCCAGAAGCATAGTGTCAGCGATGCGCTCGCGATTCATTTCCGGAAGACCATAGACATAACCGCAGCTTTCATCGCGGAAATCCTGAGCAAGATCAATGACCTTAAGCTGCTGAGGGCGTTCGTTTTCATCCCAGAACCTGCGGCTCGCTCCATGACCGGAACACATAAAGAGACAATCAATCGCAGTCAGATCATAGGAATCAGAAAAATGCAGCTCGGTTTCACCGATCAGCCCCTCGTGGACATCGGTCAGCGGATTGCCGGCATTACTGTTCGAATGGACAAACGAAATCTCTACCTCAGGATGATTCAGGAGAAGTCTGAGGAGTTCGCCGGCCGTATAGCCGGCACCCCCGATAATTCCAACTTTAATCATTTTTCGATTCAGCACGCTGGGTAACATTGTAATAAATCTTCATCGGGTTACCCATGATCGTAGTGAACCCTTTGACATCATCGGCGCTCCACGCCTTATTGACTTCACCATATTCTCCGAAATCAGTCTTCATCAGATCATATGGCGAATCAACCCCGACGAGGGTAAAGCTGTAGGGACGCAGTTCGAGCTCGACTGTTCCGTCGACATGTTCCTGAGTGCTTTCAAGGAATTTTTCCATATCGCGCATGACGGGATCGAGATACTGAGCTTCATGGAGGAACATTCCGTACCATGTGCCGATCTGGTCCTTCCAGTAGAGTTGCCATTTTGTAAGCGTATGCTTTTCAAGCATCTTATGGGCCGCTATAATGAGAATAGGAGCGGCTGCTTCAAATCCGACACGTCCTTTGATGCCGATAATTGTGTCGCCGATATGCATGTCACGTCCGATTCCGAATTTTGCTCCGATAGCCTCGATCGTGCGGATGGCCTCAACGCGGTCTGAGATCTCGACCCCGTTGACAGCCACAGGCTCACCCTTGGCAAAACGGATAGTAAGCTTTTCAGGCTCTGTTGCTGTCACCTGGCTGGGATAGGCCTCTTCGGGAAGAGTCTGCTCTGATCTGAGAGTCTCTTTTCCTCCGATACTTGTGCCCCAGAGGCCTTTGTTGATCGAATATTCCAGTTTCTTGAAATCGGCTTCGAATCCATGCTTTTTAAGATAGTCGATTTCATATTCGCGGGTGAGCGTCATGTCGCGGGTCGGTGTGATGATCTCGATTTCCGGTGCAAGAATCTGGAACGTAAGGTCGAAACGCACCTGGTCGTTTCCGGCGCCGGTCGAACCGTGGGCAACGGCATCAGCCCCGATCTTCTTCGCATACTCGATAATGGCGATTGCCTGAAAGATGCGTTCCGAAGAAACAGAGATGGGGTATGTTCCATTGCGAAGCACATTACCGGCTATCATGTAGCGGATGCTCTTGTCATAATACTCTTTGGTGACATCAAGCGCGGCATGGCTTGCAGCTCCGAGAGCAAGCGCACGCTCTTCGATCTTCGACAGTTCTTCGGGAGAGAATCCGCCGGTATTGGCGATTGCAGTGTGGACTTCATAGCCGAGATCGGCCGATAGATATTTAACACAGAATGATGTGTCGAGGCCGCCGCTGAAGGCAAGCACTACTTTCTTTTTCGTTTCCATAAGTTGAGTGAGTGAGGTTATATTATTCTAATGTTACCTTTTCAAATCCCGCCGGTTGCCAGAGCCGGCGGTGCCGGTCACCTGACGCTGAACAGTTTTTTGATTTTATTTCTGAGCAGCATAAGATATGGTGTGGCAGCGGTGTTGGATGGCAGCGGCTGCTTAGGATCAAAAAGCATGCCGGTGCAGAGACACATCCGTCGGTTGTTGCGCTGAAGAATGTCGTAGTTGACGCATCCTTTGCAACCTTGCCAGAATTCCTCGTCGTCAGTCAGTTCCGAGAAGGTCACTGGCTTGTAGCCCATACGCGAGTTCAGCTTCATGACCGGAAGTGACGTGGTGATACTGAAAATCTTGGCATACGGAAAACGGGTGCGCGCAAGCTCAAAGGTTTTCTCCTTGATTCGGCCGGCCAGACCGAGATGACGGTAGGCGGGATCTACAATCAGTCCCGACGTTGCAACGAAATCACCGTGGCCCCAGCATTCAATATAGCTGAAGCCGATGAGTTCCTCTCCGTCAAGAGCAACAACAGCTTTTCCGCCTGTAATTTTCGACGTGATGTAATCTGTTGAGCGACGTGCGATTCCGGTTCCGCGCTGAAGCGCAGACTCGTAGATCAGATCACAGATACGCTCAGCAAAATGCGCATGCTCTTCACGTGCAAACTCCACTTTTATTGTGTTCGCGTCCATCGAACTTAAAAATGCTTACTTAATAAATAATATAGGTTAGATCAGTTGAATTTCAGTTACGGCCTTCCGGCTGTCAGGACCGTCACTGCTGTTTTAAGAAATCGACGGGCCGGGGCCAGATAATCAGGTCTTGTCCGAGGTTCTTTTTCGACGGCAAAGTTACTACATTATTTTAGTATATTTATTCAGTTATGCAAAAATCTTATTTTTTTTCACGTTTTTTTCATTTTCAAGCTCCCATTTTTCAATGCGGCGGATGAATATGACATCATATTTTCGTAATTTTGCACTTCACAACTATAATTAAACACGTAGCAACACTAATTGTCATGAAGCCATCTATTCCTAAAGGCACCCGCGACTTCGGTCCCATTGAAATGGCTCGCCGAAACTATATATTCTCAACCATCCGTTCGGTTTTCGCACTCTACGGCTACAGCCAGATCGAGACCCCGGCAATGGAAAACCTCTCGACCCTGATGGGAAAATACGGCGAAGAGGGCGACAAACTGCTTTTCAAAATTCTCAATTCAGGCGATTTCATGAAAAGCGTCGATCCTGCGATGCTTGAGAATCCCGATTCATTGCGCATAACATCCAAAATATCTGAGAAAGGACTCCGCTACGACCTGACAGTCCCCTTCGCTCGCTTTGTGGTTCAACACCGCAACGAATTGCAAATGCCGTTCAAACGGTTTCAGATCCAGCCCGTATGGCGCGCCGACAGACCGCAGAAAGGTCGCTACAGAGAATTCTATCAGTGCGATGCCGATGTTGTCGGTTCGGACTCACTGATCAACGAGATCGAACTGATCCAGCTGGTCGACGAGGTGTTCCGCCGTCTGCGCATCAACATTGCCATCAAGCTCAATAACCGCAAAGTGCTTTCCGGAATCGCAGAACTTATCGGTGCGCCCGAGAAGCTGACCGACATTACGGTGGCGATCGACAAAATCGACAAAATCGGAATCGAAAAAGTCAATGACGAGCTTCGCGAACGCGGACTTAGCGAAGAGGCTGTCTCACGCATCCAGCCGATCCTCGAAATCTCCGGATCGACCGACGAACGCCTTTCACGTCTGGAAGAAGTCCTTTCCGGAAGCGAAATCGGCCAGCTCGGAATCAAAGAGTTGCGCGAAGTCATCGACGGAGTGACCTCTCTCGGCCTTAATGCCGTGCTCGAACTCGATGTGTCGCTCGCCCGCGGCCTGAATTACTATACCGGCACAATCATTGAGGTCAAAGCGCTTGACGTGGCCATCGGAAGCATCACCGGCGGCGGACGCTACGATAATCTGACAGGAGTCTTCGGAATGCCGGGGCTGTCGGGCGTCGGAATCTCATTCGGTGCCGACCGGATCTATGACGTGCTGAACGCCCTCGACCTCTACCCTGCCGAGGCGGCATTTTCGACTCAGGTGATGTTTGTCAACTTCGGCGATGCAGAAGCTATGGCGTCAATGAAGATGCTGAAAGAGATGCGTCTGGCCGGCATCAAAGGCGAGATATTCCCCGACAAGGCAAAAATGAAAAAACAGATGGGACGCGCCGACGCCCTCGGCATTCCGTTTGTCGCAATCATCGGCGAAAGCGAAATGGCCGAAGGCAAACTGACGCTTAAAAACATGGCTACCGGCGAGCAGTCGCTTCTCACTCCGGCAGAAGCGGTCGAGGCCATCAAGGCATGTGTAAAGCAATGACAAACCGCAACATAACCATACAGGGTATTGCCGGCTGCTACCATGATGCAGCGGCCAGGCAATACTTCTCGCTTCATCATCCCGACGACAGCATCACGACTCTCCCCTGCGACTCGTTCGTTGAGATGATCGAACGCCTCGACTGCGATCCCTCGCTCCTCGGCATCATGGCTATCGAAAACACCATTGCCGGCGCTTTGCTCCAGAACCATGAACTTCTGCGCAAAAGCCAGCTGACAATTGTCGGCGAGCACAAGATGCGCATTTCCCACGTTCTCGCGGCTCTCCCCGGCCAGTCGATCGAGGACATCACCGAAGTCCGATCCCACCCGATGGCACTGATGCAATGTGAGCAGTTTCTCCGCCACTTCCCTTCAATGAGAATGATCGAGGCATTAGACACCGCCGGAAGCGCAGAGACCATCGCTTCGGGGAAACTTGCAGGCCATGCCGCCGTCTGCGGAAAATATGCCGCCGAGCTCTACGGACTTGAGATCCTAAAAGAGGGAATCGAAACAAACAAACGCAATTTCACCCGCTTTCTGATTCTTGCCGACCCGCTTGTCGCCCCTGAGCTGAAACCGCGCGACGAACTGCTCGACAAAGCCTCAGTCGTTTTCACTCTCCCCCACACTCAGGGTGCTCTCTCCAAAATCCTTACAATACTCTCGTTCTACGACATCAATCTGTCAAAAATACAGTCAATGCCTATAATCGGACGCGAATGGGAATACCGTTTCTATCTCGATGTGACATTCGACAGCTATGCCCGCTACCTCAAAGCCATCGAGGCCGTCCGGCCTCTGCTCTCCGATTTCAAGACACTTGGCGAATACAGACAATGCACTAATGAATACTGACACTTCTCTCTCCGGAGGCCCGCGCCATAAAATCGCACCGGCCGACCGCCTCAACACAGTCTGCGAATACTACTTCTCACGTCGTTTGCGGGAAGTTGCCCGGCTCAATGCTGAAGGCCACGACATTGTTTCGCTCGGAATCGGCGGTCCCGACCGCCCGCCCCACCCGGACGTCATCGAAACCCTTTGCGAAGAAGCGCGTCGCCACGATTCCCACTCCTATCAGGTCTCGAACGGTCTGCCGAGACTCCGACAGGCTTTCAGCGACTGGTATGCACGCACATATAGAGTCGCGCTCGATCCCGACAAAGAGATCCTTCCGCTGATCGGCTCAAAAGAGGGCATCACACACGTCGGACTGACATTCCTCAATCCTGGCGACGGCGTACTCGTGCCTGATCCCGGCTACCCGACATATGCATCCTCGGCGCGGCTTATAGGTGCGGAAGTCATCCTCTACAGCCTGACCGAAAAAAACGACTGGCTACCCGACTTCGAGGCCATCGAGCGCCTGCCGCTTGAGAAAGTGCGCCTTATGTGGGTCAATTATCCCCACATGCCGACCGGACGCGCAGCCGATCCTGAACTATTCCGCAGACTTGTCGACTTCGGACGCCGCCACGGGATCGTCATAGCCCACGACAATCCCTACAGCTTCATCCTCAACGACGGTCCGCGCCACAGCATATTCCAGATCGATGGCGCAAAAGAAGTCGCGATTGAGCTTAACTCGCTAAGCAAAAGCCACAACATGGCCGGCTGGCGTGTGGCCATGCTGGCAGCAAGTCCCGAATTTACCAGCTGGGTAATGAACGTCAAGTCAAACATCGACTCCGGACAGTTCCGCCCCATAATGCTTGCTGCCGCAAAAGCGCTCGAGCTTGGCGAAGACTGGTTCGAGGAACTCAATGGAGAATACAGGCGCCGACGCGTGATTGCCGAAGAGATCATGACAGAACTTGGATGCAGCTACAGCCCCTCGCAAACCGGCATGTTCCTGTGGGGACGCATTCCCGATTTAGAGCCGAGCAGCGAGACGCTTGCCGACCGTCTGCTCTATGAGGCAAAAGTCTTTATCGCACCCGGCTTTATCTTCGGAAACAACGGATCACGCTATATCCGGCTCTCACTTTGTGCGACAGAACAGAATCTGCGCCGTGCGCTCGAAAGGATCAGAACATTCAGAGGCCGCCTGACAACATCAAAACCTTAAAAACAACAGAAAAAAATGAACGATATAATTCCAGACCTCTTCCCGTCGGCAGAAACATCTGCCTCTCCGATTGTCATCGCCGGACCCTGTAGCGCAGAAACCCGCGAACAGGTTCTTTCGACTGCGCGTGAGATCGCCGCCAACGGCATCAGGGTTTTCCGCGCAGGCATCTGGAAACCACGCACCAAACCGGGAGGATTCGAAGGAGTCGGCCGTGAAGGACTCGAGTGGCTTCGCGAAGTCAAGACTGAAACCGGAATGCTGATCGCAACAGAAGTCGCCAACCGCGCCCATGTCATTGAAGCCATCGAAGCAGGGGTTGACCTGCTGTGGCTTGGAGCACGCACTTCGGCCAACCCGTTTGCCGTCCAGGAAATCGCCGACACCCTTGCCGAACTCAAAGCCGATGTCACTGTCCTTGTTAAAAATCCGGTAAACCCGGATCTCGAGCTGTGGATCGGTGCCCTGCAGCGCATCTACAACGCCGGCATCCGCAAACTCGGCGCGATCCACCGGGGTTTCTCGACCTACGGCAAACATCTCTACCGCAACATGCCCGAATGGCACATCCCGATTGAACTACGTCTGCGCTATCCCTCGCTGCCAATCATCTGCGACCCCTCCCACATCGGAGGCAAACGTGAACTGATCGCGCCTCTTTCCCAGCAGGCTATCGACATGGGCTTCAATGGTCTGATCGTGGAGACCCACTGCAACCCCGACTGCGCGTGGAGCGACGCCGCCCAGCAGATCACACCGGAAATCCTCAATTTCATCCTCGGCACACTCGTTGTGCGCAACTCCAAGCAATCGACCGAAAGCCTCCAGCTACTGCGTCAGAAAATCGACGGAATCGACAATGAACTGCTCGAAATCCTGTCGAAACGAATGGCAGTGTGTCGTGAGATCGGCCATTACAAACGCGAACACCGAATGTCGGTGGTCCAGGCCGGACGTTATAACGATGTGATACGCTCCCGCGTGAAATTAGGCGAAGAGATGGGCATGGGTGCTGAATTTCTCCGCACAGTCCTTCTGGCCATCCACGACGAATCCGTGCGCCAGCAGATCGAAATTATAAACGACCGCGGCTCGCGGCTCTGACAACTCCAAACCACAGAGACAATGAAAATCCTAATAATGGGTGCGGGCAAGATGGGCACCTTCTTCAGCGACCTGCTGCAGCCCGACAATGAAGTGGCAGTGTTTGACACCGATCCCGCCCGGCTGAGATTCACCTACGGAGTGTTCCGTTTTTCCGATCTATCGGAAGTCAAAGCGTTCGGGCCGGAAATGGTGATCAACGCAGTTACCGTCAAACACACCCTCGAAGCATTCCGTCAGGTTCTCCCCTACGTTCCGAAAGGATGCATTCTCTCAGACATCGCCTCCGTAAAGACGGGTCTTCCGGAATTTTATGCCGGATGCGGACATCCTTTCGTTTCGACCCACCCGATGTTCGGCCCGACATTCGCCTCTCTGTCCAACCTCACTGACGAAAACGCGATTATAATCAAAGAGGGATCTGAAGAAGGCCGAAACTTTTTCCACAGGCTCTATGATTCGCTGCGGCTCAATATAGTCGACTACACATTTGAGGAACACGACCTGACAATAGCCTACTCCCTGTCGATTCCTTTCGCCTCTACGCTCGTCTTCGGTTCGATCATGAAACATCAGGACGCGCCCGGCACTACTTTCAAACGCCACATGGCCATTGCACACGGACTAATGTCGGAAGACGACTACCTCCTTTCGGAAATTCTCTTCAACCCCAATACTCCGCGACAGCTTTGTCTGATCAGAGAAAAACTCGACGAGCTGCAGCAAATAGTGACCGACAGAGACGCCGACGCAATGAAACGCTTCCTCGACACCGTGCGCGCCAATCTCAACTGACCGACATAATAAAATACAAGACCCCGTCCCCCCCCAAAAAATCCCAATATTTGTTAGCTCCGGGGCACGGTAACCTATCCCACGCGGACAACTGAGAATAATTTTATATCCGTTTCTGCGTCTGCATAACAAAACATAAAAGGCCTACGGCTTAATGCCGTAGGCCTTTTATGATTATTTGATCGAGACACCGGACTACCGGTCATCTCTTTTCGGATCTCTTACTTGCGGACCACTTTGATAGTGCGGAGTTCCTGACCGTTGCAGGTCACGCGGACAAGATAGATGCCGGCTGCGCCGAGTGTGATGCGGGCGTTCTGGCCGGCCACGGCGTTAAGATCCGCATTGCCGACAAGCATACCTGCTGTGTTGAACACTTCTACCTTGTAAGCGCCATCCTGAGCGAACTCTACGAAGAGCACGTCATCGACAGTATAGGCTGCTACATCGCTGCCATCTGCCACAACGTCGCCGATTGCGGCTTCGCCCGACACCTTGAAGACAGGATATTCGCGCGAGTCAGAACCGTAGGAGTTGGCCAGCGTCAGCTTGACTGTGTGGTCGCCTGCCTTCGAGAACTGAACTTTTGCAGAGCCTTCCTGACCCTTGTTGTTGCCACCGGTCGATTCAAGTTCGGTGAATTCGGCCATGCGGTCGGTCGACTCCCATGTCGGAGCGGTCACAACCGGGTATGCAGAACCAGAGATGAACGGACAGCCAGAGATATAGAACGGAGCCTTCGGAGCTTTCTTCATCTGGCCTTCACCACCATTCTGAACACTTTCAAGATCGAAGTTGTAGCCGTCGATAGTCTTGTCTTCGCCGACTGACTTGAACATGTAAGTGTCGGGGTCGGCATCATCCTCGAAGTCCCAGTAAGCGAGAAGACCTTCGGGAACATTATTTCTGCTCACCTCATTCATCGCAACCTTGACTTCGTCAGCATTCAGAGCCTTGTTCCAGATCTGCATGTCGTCGATGATACCGTCAACAGCGGATGCCTGATAGAGTACACCTCCAAGGATCAGGTCGTCTGTGCTCTGCAAAGAATAGATATGAGCAGGACAAACGTCATCATTCTTACCTGAAGATTTGAGGTCACCACTATTCCACTTAACATACTCTTTCCATTCCGAATCCTGTGCGACTCCATTCACATAGAAAATGTGACGGAATCCGCCATTAGTGTATTCGCAGACAAATGCGAGATGAGTCCATGCTCCCGGAGAAAGTTTAGTATTCGGGAATGTATACTGAAGCTCACCCGGAGATCCACCGTCGCGTTGATTTCCACGGAATGTGATACGGGGAACGCCATCTGCTGTCACCGAGCTCCAGCACCATCCCCAGTTAGAATTAGGCCATGCGCCATTCTTGTTGGTGATGTTCATGAGTGCCCAGCCATCTTCGGGGAATTTGTCGAAGTTGAACCATCCGGCGATAGTGAACGACTCTCCGGACTGGAGCTTGAACTGGCTGTTCGATCCACCGATATGTCCGTTGTTAAGCTTGATAGCGCGCGATGCGACACCGTCGGCATTACGGCCAGTGTAGCCCACTGTCGGGCTGTCTGTCAGTTCGATGCTGACTGCCGATGAGCTTTCGTCGACAGTGACGTCGTTGGCTGTCAGTGTGTAGATCTCGGGAAGCGCGCCGACGATATCGCTCGATACCTGAACGAAATAGCCATAACGTTTTTCCGAAGCAGTTCCTTCGTCAATCACAAGGTCATAACCGCCAATCTCGCTCAGACCTTCAGACACTTTGAGGCTCGTCCCTTCGCCTGAAGCGACAAGTTTGTTTGCGGTGTCATAGAGTTTGAAGGTCGATGCGCTGTGACGCGGGTCGACATAGCCGAGCTCAAACGATTCGTTGACCTTGATTGTGGTCTTGTTGATCGAGATCTCGTCGCTATAGGTGTAGTCTCCCTTTTCGAGATATTCGCCCCAGCTGATTTCAGATTCCGAAGCGAAGTCGGTCGAAACCGCGCTCACGCCGAAGCGGATCTTCTTCGTGTCGTCGGTGTTCGGTGCGGCAAACGCGATGGCTGCCCAGGATGTGGTCGAGGTCATGAAGACAGGCTCGCCACCCTCTTCCTGTGCGTAGACCTTATACAACGAAGCATTGACATCGCTGTTGTAGACCGGTTCGCCGACGGTCTTTGTGTTCGGCATATCCCAGATGATCTTGCCGTCGACACCCTTCATGTCGCAGTAGAGCGACTTTGTGAGTGTCACATTAGGAGCGGCAGGCGTGGTGAAAGTGCTGTTGGGAAGAAGACTGAACTCACCCAGAAGGAGTTTCATGTTCTTGGCGTTCTTGATCTGAAGACCGATCACTGCGAGAGGATTCCTGAACGCACGGTTGGCTTCAGCCGCGGTCAGCTTATATTCTATTGTCTGCCAGCCTTCAGCGCCTTCTTCCAGAGACTTGCGGCGGAGATCCTCCGATGTAGCCACTGTCGTCAGCACATTGGTCTTCGAAGAGGTCGGAGACAAGAATGACAGAGGAGTGCCCTCTGAGCCCTTGTTCGACATAACGAGCGCGACATCACCCTCTCCTTCGAGAAGTTTGTAGCGGATGCGGATAGTCGTCTGGGCTGCAAGCTTGAATTCCGACTTGAACAGATGCAGATATTCTTCTTCGGTCGAACCGGTGATCTGCAGACATGAGCCGCCGAAATAGGCGTCTTCCCAGGTCATGTCGGCTGCCATGTGGGTGGTGCCTTCGGTCACATCCTTCTGAAGGAATGTCGGCGCAAACCACCAGCGCCAGGTCGGGAGGTAGTCCTGTACACCAATGTTGTACCACGATTTATCGCTCACACGTTCGCCGTGCCAGTTGAAGAATGTTCCGTTACCCATATTGAAATAGGTGATGAACGGCTCATCTTTCAGATCCCAGTTCAGCACCGAACGGGCAGACATCATGCTTGACATACCGGCGAAATCCTTGCTCGGGCGGTGAGAGCGGTTGGTTGTGATCGGCATCTTGATGGCCGGGTTGCGCTTGCCGTTGGTGAACCACTCTTCACAGGTGTTCAGATAGTAGCGCTGAACAGTCGAGAGAGCGGCACCGCCGCCTGTACGGCCCTGCCAGAACATATTGTAGTTGTGCGCGCCCCAGACTCCGATAGAATACTGGTATTGGGCAAGTACAGGATAGTTGTCGCCCGATCTTGGCTCACCACCCTGCTGGTTCATACCGGCATAGATGAAGAACGGATTGCGGTTCTGCTGCTTGGCATAGGCCACAGAGTTCTCAATTGTTGTAGTAGGACGGTTCCAGTTATAGTTGAGGAACATCGAGGCATTGCGGAAGATATTGGCATAGTTTGCCTGAACACCGGTGTCGAATGTGACGCCACCGTTGTCGTTTGTACCGCCATACCACACATTTTCATAGATCGGGTTGCGATCAGCCATATAGGCAGCGATCTGGTCGTGAACCGGTGTGATATAGGTTTTGGGGGCTGAACCGCTCCACTCGGAATTGTAGCCGAGACCGTCGACACCGTGATAGTAAAGGAATTTTCCGACTGCCGCACCGTCAAGATTCTGGAACGAAGCGAAAGCCGAAGACCATCCTCCGGAAATTCCACCAAAGGGGACAGACGCTACACCGGAAACAGCCACACCATTCTTGTGGGCCACGTCGGCGAACGCACCGGGAGACCAGCCCCAGGGAGAGGTCCAGTTGCCATAGTGGTCCATATAGCTCCACATAGAGAACACTTCTCCGTCGTAGATACCGTTCGGAAGAGCATTGGTATGATAGCTGCCGTCGCCGGGGCAGTCTCCGATCGGAACCCACCAGAGATAACGTTTGTCCGTTCCTGTGGGATTGGACGCCGCGTCATACTGGGTCATCGACGGATAGACCTGAGAGGCAGTATTGTAGAAGCGCGCCTTTGGCTTGACACGTGAGACAAAAAAGTTCTCATCTTCCCAGGTTTCGCCTTTTACGGTCAGCTTACCTGTGCCACCGTTCCACTGCTGTACATACGAAGGAAGATCCGATGAAGAAGGCCACTCGATATAGCCTTCCTGCAGACGGTCTGCCTGTACGCTTAACGCAACAGCAGAAAAACCGGCGAGGAATAGTAGCGATTTTTTCATGAATGATTAAATAAAATAAGTTAGTAATAAGAAATTTAAGGATAAATAGTCATAAATAATACGTGCACAAAGCTGCATTTTAAGCATTGTCTGCAAATGTAAACATTTTTTTTCTCTTATCAAAAACTTTCACATAAAAAACAAAAAAAATCTGCAGACAACACCCTGCGGCAAAACGCAATCCATGAAATCACATTTGAACAATGGTTTTTTCTGAAAATATCAGAGAATTTTATTAACTTTGCTGCGTAGGAGTAAGCCGACATCCGGCAACCTTCCGCAGATAAAATCAATTCCGCAGCGCTGCAAAGCCTGCGACCAACCCAACCGTCAGCTCCGATGACCGACGAGAAAGCAAAAAATGTAGCGCACGCGACCTTCACCCAATACATGGTCGCACATAAGCTCAGAAAAACGCCCGAGCGCTATGCGATTATGGAAAAGGTGTTTGAGATGGCCTCGCACTTTTCCATCGATAGCCTGCACTCGCTCATCTGCGCCGACGGCTACCGTGTGAGCCGCGCCACGGTCTACAATACCATCGAACTGCTCATCGACGCCGGCCTTGTCAGACGCCACACATTCGGCAACCAGTCTCCTCAATACGAAAAAATAGCCGGGTTCTCGAAACACTACCACCTCGTCTGCACGTCATGCGGGAAAGTCAAGGAAATAAAGGATCCTGAAATCGACGCCCTGCTGACGACCCGCCGCTTCGGCAATTTCCACCCGGCCTATCTGGACCTGAACGTCTACGGCCTCTGCCGGACATGCGGACGCCGCTCCCGCTCAGGGCCCGAGCCACGGGAGAAAAAGAGCCACACCAACGACTGAACCGTCACTGGCACAACACCAATCGACAAGAATCAATCAAAAAAAACATAATAATATCCAATCAACACAAAAAGCATGAAAGTAGATGTACTGCTCGGCCTCCAGTGGGGCGACGAAGGAAAAGGCAAAGTTGTCGATGTGCTGACACCGCGCTATGATGTTGTTGCCCGCTTTCAGGGCGGCCCCAATGCAGGTCACACACTCGAATTCGAAGGACATAAATACGTGCTTCGCTCGATCCCCTCAGGCATTTTCCAGCATGGGCAAGTAAACATTATCGGAAACGGAGTCGTCCTCGATCCTGTTCTCTTCCGCGAAGAAGCTGAAAGTCTCGAGCGTTCCGGAATCGATCTCCGCTCAATGCTGAAAATCTCAAAGAAAGTCCATCTGATCCTGCCTACCCACCGTCTGCTCGACGCGGCCAACGAACGCGCAAAGGGAGGCGCCAAGATCGGAACAACCGGCAAAGGCATCGGCCCGACCTACACTGACAAAATCTCCCGAAACGGACTGCGGCTGGGCGACACCCTCCACAACTTCCGCGAAAAATATACCGCCGCGCGCAACCGCCATCTCGTCCAGCTCCACGCAATGGGCGAAGACCCCGATCTGACAGAACTCGAACAGCGCTGGCTCGACGCAGTCGACTACATCCACACTTTCGACATCATCGATTCGGAACACTATATCAACCGCGCCCTGCACGACAACAAATCAGTGCTCTGCGAAGGCGCACAAGGCACAATGCTCGACATCGACTTCGGATCATATCCCTTCGTGACTTCTTCCAATACGATAACCGCAGGCGCATGCTCGGGACTCGGCGTGGCCCCCAACAAAATCGGCGAAGTCTACGGAATCTTCAAAGCCTACTGCACCCGTGTGGGCAGCGGTCCGTTCCCGACCGAACTGTTTGACGAAACCGGAAAGGCCATCCGCGACAAGGGCCATGAATACGGCGCCGTCACCGGACGCGAACGCCGCTGCGGATGGATCGACCTCGTTGCCCTCCGCTATGCAATCATGATCAACGGCGTCACTCAGCTCATCATGATGAAGAGCGACGTGCTCGACGAATTCGACACGATCAAAGCCTGCGTTGCATATAAGACCGAGGAAGAAACAGTGACCGACTTCCCCTACTCCATCGAAGACGGATCGATCGAACCGATCTATGTCGAGCTGCCCGGCTGGAAAACAGACATGACTTCGATGAAATCGACCGAAGAATTCCCGAAAGAATTCGTCGACTACATCACATTCCTCGAACGCGAACTGATGACTCCGATCACCATTGTTTCGATCGGTCCGGACCGCGAACAGACCATTTTCCGCAACTCTCCCCTCCTGAACCAATAACAACCAACAGCTAAACCACGACAATATGGCAAAAGTACGCCCCTTCAGAGGACTGCGCCCGCCACAGAACCTTGTGACAGAAGTCGCCTCACGCCCATATGACGTGTTGAGCTCGGAGGAAGCCAGAGCCGAAGCGGCCGGCAATCCGCGCTCACTCTACCATATCATCAAGCCCGAGATCGACTTCGGTCCGACAGTCGACGAACACGATCCGTGTGTCTACGAAAAAGCCCGCGCCAATTTCAACTTGTTTCAGGACAAAGGCTGGCTTGTTCAGGACGAGAATCCGTGCTACTACATCTACGCCCAGACAATGGACGGCCGCACACAATACGGCATCGTAGTCGCAGCCAACGTCGACGACTACATGGAGGGCCGGATAAAGAAGCATGAGCTGACGCGCCGCGACAAAGAAGAAGACCGAATGAAACATGTCCGCGTCAACGATGCCAACGTCGAGCCTGTGTTTTTCGCATTTCCCGACAACGCTGTGCTCGAACAGATCATCAAAACGGTCACATGCCGAGAACCGGAGTACGACTTTGTCGCTCCTGACGGATTCGGCCACCGCTTCTGGGTCATCAGCGACAGCGAGATGATCGAAACGATCACGCAGGCATTTGCCGGCATACCTTATTTATATATCGCCGACGGACACCACCGAACTGCAGCAGCCGCGCTCGTGGGCAACGAAAAAGCTCAGGCAAACCCCGGCCACACCGGCGAAGAGGAATACAACTTCTTCCTTGCTGTCGCATTTCCCGCCTCGCACCTGAAGATCATCGACTACAACCGCGTTGTCACCGACCTCAACGGCCTTTCAGCCGATGAGTTTCTCAGCAGACTCGGAAAAGACTTCATCGTAGAGCCAAAAGGAGAGGAAATCTACACCCCCGCCAGCCTCCACAACTTCTCGCTCTACCTCAAAGGCAAATGGTACTCGTTGACTGCCCGTGAAGGCCGCTACGACGATGCAGATCCCATCGGAGTGCTCGACGTCACGATCTCGTCCGACCTCATCCTGCGCGACATCCTCGGCATCACAGACCTACGATCCGACAAACGTGTAGATTTTGTCGGTGGCATCCGCGGACTCAAAGAGCTCAAGAAGCGCGTCGACAGCGGCGAGATGGCAGCTGCGATCGCCCTCTATCCCGTCTCGATGAAGCAGCTGATGGACATAGCCGACTCCGGCAACATCATGCCTCCGAAAACCACCTGGTTCGAGCCGAAGCTCCGCTCCGGACTTGTCATCCACAAACTTTCGGAATAAACAACACCAACACACAAAAAAAAGACAAAAACGAATGACGAACGACACTTCTGAAACGGCACCAAAAGACCCGACAGAGGTGTCGGTGTCTTTTTTCACCACGACAGAGACATTCCGAATTCCCCCATCGGTATATCTGAAAATCGGCGCTAAAAAGTCGCGCCCACTGCTTCTCAGCGCGCTGGCGCTACCGGTGGTAGGAAGCTTCATAGGAGCCGTTTTCGACTTGCGATGGGCATTTGTCGGACTGATCCTGACGACGCTCGTCTATCCGACTCTGGTCACATATGTCTACTACACGCGTCTGCTGACTGCGGAGGCCCATCGCGCGGTCTCGCCAAAGAAGATCGAGATCCACGCCCCCGAACGGATCGACATCATCTATGTTTCAGCCGACGACGAGTCAGAACCGCTGTCGGCCGAATCAATCCCGTGGACGCACCTGCAATCGGCTGTCGTTTCGAATGGCAGACTGCTGATCAGCATCGAAGGATGCCGGAATCCGCTGGTGGTGCCCGTCGACAGTTTCAGGACTGCCGATGATGTCAACAAATTATGTAGCATGATAGGCAACACTGTTTGCCGACAAGCATAAAAATTAGTAACTTTGCATATTCATTATCACTCTAAATCATAAACGCCCCCTCTTTTTATGGTTATCTATTTCAAAAAAGGAGCCTCGGAAGTAATCGCAGTTGAGTCAGACCACAAATTTTCCGATCTGGAAAAGGAGAAACTCACCTGGCTGTTCGGAGGTGCCAAGCCCTTGGCGTCCACATCTGTCAAAGGCCGCTTCATCGGACCACGCAAAGAAATGATCACTCCCTGGAGCACGAATGCCGTCGAAATAACCCAGAACATGGGAATCAACGGCATTAGCCGCATCGAGCAATTCCACCTGACACGCGAGGAGTCGCCCCGCTATGACCGGATGCTCGAACGCCTCTACGACGGACTGAACTCCAAAGTGTTCGACATTTCAAAAACGCCCGATCCTATTGTCCACATCAACTACATTTCCGAATATAACCGGAGCGAGGGCCTGGCATTGAGCGAGGATGAGGAAAACTACCTGCGCGAGCTCGCCGAGAAAATCGGTCGCCCGCTGACCGACAGCGAGGTTTTCGGATTCTCACAAGTCAACTCAGAACACTGCCGCCACAAGATCTTCAACGGAACTTTTATTATCGACGGCGAGACCAAACCTCAGTCGCTCTTCAAACTCATCAAGAAAACCTCACAGGAAAACCCCAATAAGCTCGTATCGGCTTATAAAGACAACGTAGCGTTCATTACCGGACCGCGCGTTGAGCAGTTTGCGCCGAAAAATCCTGACCGGCCCGACCTCTTCGACGTGCGCGAAATAGACACCGTCATCTCGCTCAAAGCCGAAACCCACAACTTCCCCACGACAGTCGAACCGTTCAATGGCGCTGCGACCGGAACCGGCGGAGAAATCCGCGACCGCCTCGGCGGAGGTCGCGCATCGCTCCCCATCGCAGGAACAGCCGTCTACATGACATCTTATCCGCGCATGAGCCCCGACCACCGCTGGGAAATGATGTGCAACCCGCGAATGTGGCTCTATCAGACCCCGTGCGACATCCTGATCAAGGCATCAAACGGAGCTTCCGACTTCGGCAACAAGTTCGGACAGCCGCTGATCTGCGGATCGCTGCTGACATTCGAACATGACGAAAACGGCCGTCTCTATGCCTACGACAAAGTGATCATGCTTGCCGGCGGCGTCGGATTCGCAGCCCGCAAGGACGCCCTCAAGGACACCCCCAAAGGTGGCGAAAAAGTCATTGTCATGGGTGGCGACAACTACCGCATCGGCATGGGCGGCGGCGCCGTCTCCTCAGTCGAGACAGGTCAGTATGACAACTCTATCGAGCTCAACGCCGTGCAGCGAGCCAACCCCGAAATGCAGAAGCGCGTCAGCAACGTCATCCGCGCCCTCGCTGAAGCCGAGGAAAACCCGATCGTTTCGATCCACGACCACGGCGCCGGCGGGCACCTCAACGCACTCTCGGAACTCGTCGAAGCAACCGGTGGCCGCATTGACATCGACGCCCTCCCCGTCGGCGACCCCACCCTCTCAGCCAAAGAAATCGTCGGAAACGAAAGCCAGGAACGCATGGGCTTCGTCATTGACGAAAAACATATCGAATACATCAACCGCATCGCCGACCGCGAACGCGCACCGATGTATGTGGTCGGCGAGACCACAGGCGACGACCGCTTCGTCTTCGCCCAGAAAGACGGCATCAAGCCTATCGATCTCGCAATGTCCGACATGTTCGGGAATTCGCCGAAAACCGTCATGACCGACACGACCGTAGATCTGAAATATCTTCCGGTCGACACTGACGAAAACGAAGTTGAGAACTATCTGCGCGACGTGCTCAGCCTTGAAGCTGTTGCCTGCAAAGACTGGCTGACCAACAAAGTCGACCGCTCCGTGACCGGAAAAATCGCACGCCAGCAGTGTCAGGGCGAAATCCAGCTTCCGCTGAGCGACTGCGGTGTCGTTGCACTCGACTACAACGGACGCCGCGGTATCGCCACCTCGATCGGCCACGCACCTCAGGTCGCGCTGATCGACTCAGCTCGCGGATCGGTCATCGCCATAGCCGAATCGCTCACTAATATCGTCGGCGCTCCGATCGACAGCGACCTCAAAGGCATCTCACTATCCGCCAACTGGATGTGGCCCTGCAAGAATCCCGGCGAAGACGCCGCCCTCTATCGCGCTGTCGAAGCCTGCAGCGACTTCGCATGCGCCCTCGGAATCAACATACCGACCGGAAAGGACTCGCTTTCAATGACTCAGAAATATGGCGACGACAAGGTGTTTGCGCCCGGCACGGTCATCATCTCCGCCGCAGGCGAAGTGACCGATGTCCGCAAGACAGTTTCGCCCGTTCTGGCCAATAATCCGAAATCGCGCCTATATTATATTGACTTCTCATATTCACCCCTGAGCCTCGGAGGATCGGCACTTGCCCAGTCGATGAACCGCCTCGGCGACATCGCTCCGACAGTGGCCGACACCGACAGATTCAGCGCAGCATTCAACGCAGTCCAGAAGCTCGTCAAACGCGGTTCGCTGACAGCAATCCACGACATCTCGGCCGGCGGTCTTATCACCACCCTGCTCGAAATGACCTTCGGAAACACAGCCGGCGGTATCGACCTGACGACCGACGCTTTCGCAGCCGACGGCGAAACAGATCTGATCAAGATTCTCTTTGCCGAAAACCCGGCAGTTGTCATACAGATCGCAGAAAACAAAGCAGAATCCGCCGAACGTCTTCTCAAAGAAGCAGGCGTCACCTTCCGCTTCATCGGCCGTCCGTCCGCTGAACGCTCTCTTATGATCAGCCATCAGGGAAGCGAACGCCTGATCGGGATCGACCACATGCGCGACGTATGGTTCCGCTCATCCTATCTGCTTGATGCAGTGCAAAGCGGCGAGAATTGCGCCCGCATGCGCTTCGAGAACTACAAGCGTCAGCCCCTCCGCTACCGATTGCCGAAAGGCTTCAAGGGCTCGCTCGAATCGCGCGGCCTCAAGGCCGGCAACCACGGCGAAACCGGAATCCGCACCGCCATCATCCGTGAAAAGGGCGTCAACGGCGACCGCGAGATGGCCTATTCGCTCTATCTCGCAGGCTTCGATGTGAAGGATGTCCACATGACAGACCTCATGAGCGGCCGCGAGACACTCGACGATGTGAACATGATCGTATTCTGCGGCGGATTCTCCAACTCCGACGTTCTTGGTTCGGCAAAAGGCTGGGCCGGCGGATTCCTCTGGAATGAAAAAGCCAACGCCGCCCTGAAACGCTTCTATGACCGCGACGACACACTCTCGCTCGGCGTCTGCAACGGCTGTCAGCTGATGATGGAGCTGAATCTCATCTGCCCTGAAATGCCCAAAAAGGCAACGATGGAACACAACATCAGCCATAAGTTTGAATCGCAGTTCGTCGGCGTCACTATTCCGGAAAACAATTCCGTCATGTTCGGCCCGCTCGCCGGTCTGAAAACCGGAATCTGGGTTGCCCACGGCGAAGGCCGGTTCAACCTGCCGATGCCGCTGAAAGACTACAACGTCGCCCTCAAATACAACTACACCGCCTATCCGGGCAATCCCAACGGATCGCGCGGCGCAGTTGCCGGCCTCTGTTCGGCCGACGGTCGCCATCTCGCAATGATGCCCCACCTCGAACGCGCGATCTTCCCCTGGCAGTGTGCCTACTACCCCGCATCGCACAGACGCGACGACGTGACCCCCTGGATCGACGCATTCATCAATGCGCGCAAATGGATCGAAAAACATAGCAAACAATAATCCCACATAACAGATGCGGGAGTCAGCACAGGAACACTCAAAACACCTTGCGGCTCCCGCATCCTCTTTCTCACCCACCACAATTCAATTCCAACAGTTTCCAATTAACAGATTTCTCTATGGGAGGTTTTTTCGGCGTAACAGCCAAACACAGATGTATCGACGAACTATTCTACGGCGTTGACTACAACAGCCACATGGGCACAAAACGCGCAGGAATGGTAACAGTCAGCGACGGCATTTTCACCCGCTCGATCCATAACATCGAAAACAATTATTTCAGAACCAAATTCCAGAACGAGCTGGCCGACTTCAAAGGGAATTCCGGAATCGGCGTCATCTCCGACACCGATGCGCAGCCGATTATCGTCAACTGCCACCTCGGCAAATTCGCCATCGTGACAGTAGCACGCATCAACAACATTTCCGAACTTGAAAAGAAACTGCTCGCCAAAGGACACCACTTCTGCGAACACAGCTACGACATCATCAATCCGACCGAAATGATCGCCTCGCTCATCAGCGAAGGCAAAGACCTTGTCGGCGGCATTGAAAACGTCTACAACGAAATGCGTGGATCCTGCTCGATGCTCCTGCTGCTCAACGACGGACGTATCGTGGCCGCACGCGACCGTCTCGGCCGCACTCCGATCCAGATCGCCCGAAAAGATGACGCATATGCAGCCTCATCGGAATCTTGCTCCTTCCCCAACCTCGGTTTCGAGCTCTGCTACGAACTCGGCCCGGGCGAAATCGTAGAGCTGACTCCTGACGGCATCAAACAGCTAAGAAAACCAAACGAAGAGATGCAGATCTGCTCCTTCCTCTGGACTTATTACGGCTATCCTGTCTGCCAGTATGAAGGCCGCAACGTCGACCGCATGAGATATGTCGCAGGACGCGACATGGCTCTTGATGACAAGACCGAAGTCGACTTCGTCAGCGCGATCCCCGACTCCGGAATCGGCATGGCCCTCGGCTATTCCCAGGGAAAAGGCGTTCCGTATCTCCGCGGCATCGCCAAATACACACCCACCTGGCCACGAAGCTTCACCCCCAGCTCTCAGGAGCGCCGCGAACTCGTGGCAAAGATGAAACTGATAGCCAACAAATCGCTGCTGAGAGACAAGAAAGTCATCTTCTGCGACGACTCAATCGTGCGAGGAACCCAGCTCCGCGACAACGTCCGCGACCTCTACGATGCAGGCTGTCAGGAAATCCACATGCGCATCTCCTGCCCCCCGCTCATCTACCCCTGTACGTTCCTCAACTTCACTGCGTCGAAAAGCGAGCTGGAACTGATCACTCGCCGCGTAATCGAACGCCTTGAAGGATCCCACGACGCCCACCTCGAAGAGTATGCGAAAACCGGATCGCCGCGCTACACAAAAATGGTCGAAGAGATACGCAAAGAGCTCGGCCTGACTTCGCTCAGATTCAGTTCGATCGAAAACATGGTCAATGCCATCGGGTTGCCGAAATGCAAGATTTGCACCCACTGTTTCGACGGTTCCTCCCATGACTGAACCCTCCGGAACAGCAGCCCCGTTAACTAAATTTAAGGCCGGACACACCGGTTACACCCACAGATTGCACACCTCGCCGCCGAGGTGTGCAATCTGCTATTATACGTGCTTTTGCAAGATCATTCCGCAAGCACCATAAAACATCACACAGACGCCCTAAAAGCAGTTCATCACCACTCAACAGCCTAAGCACCAAAACAATTTGCTCCTTTCAGGATAATTATGTAACTTTGTAGAGTGGTTTCGCCATTGCGCAGCCACGTCAACCTGTTAACCAACCGATCATAAAACATTAACCATCCAATAATTTAGATCTTATGAGTTATAACATCATTGTGCTCGCCAAGCAGGTGCCCGACACCCGCAATGTGGGCAAGGATGCGATGAAAGCTGACGGCACTATCAACCGCGCCGCCCTACCGGCCATCTTCAACCCTGAAGACCTTAACGCGCTTGAGCAGGCCCTCCGCATCAAGGATGCAAACCCCGGAACAACCGTTACCATCCTGACTATGGGTCTTCCCCGTGCCTCCGAAGTCATTCGCGAAGCTATGTACCGCGGTGCCGACGGTGGCATTGTTCTTACTGACCGTGTACTCGGTGGCGCAGACACTCTTGCCACCTCCTACTCCCTCGCGTGCGCAGTCAAAAAATTCGGAAACTATGACCTCATCATCGGAGGTCGTCAGGCTATTGACGGCGACACCGCTCAGGTAGGTCCCCAGATCGCTGAAAAACTCGGCATCCCCCAGATCACATACGCCGAGGAAATCCTCGACATCACTCCTGAAAAGATCACAATCAAACGCCGTCTGGAAAACGGAGTCGAAACCCTCCGCGCACCGCTCCCCTGCGTTGTGACTGTCAACGGCTCGGCTGCCGATTGCCGCCCGAGAAACGCAATGCGTCTCCAGAAATTCAAATATGCCGCTTCGACCTCTGAAAAAGAAAAGCTGTCCGACGACCGCAAGGCACTCCTCGACAAACGCGAATATCTCAACATCCCCGAATGGAGCGCCGCATTTGTTGAAGCTGATCCCGAACAGATCGGCATGCCCGGATCTCCGACAAAAGTAAAAGCGATCGAAAACGTTGTCTTCACCGCAAAAGAAAGCCGCGCGATCGAAAACAACGACGAACAGATCGAACAGCTCATTCAGGAACTCATTGCCAACCACACAATCGGTTAATCTCCGACCTCCAAAACAATCATCAATCATGACTGACAACAACAACCTCATAGTTTACTGCGAGTTCGACGAAGGCCATATCGCCGACGTCAGCCTTGAGCTCCTGACTAAAGGACGCCAGCTCGCATCGAAGTTAGGCGTTAAACTCGAAGCCCTCGTTATCGGCGACAAACTCGAAGGAATCGAAAATCAGCTCTTCCCCTACGGAGTCGACACAGTCTATAAAGTAGAAGACAACAGACTCTTCCCCTACACTTCAAATCCCCATTCGGCAATTCTGATCAACCTCTTCAAGGAAATCAAACCGCAGATCTGCCTCATGGGTGCAACATGCATCGGCCGCGACCTCGGCCCCCGCGTGTCATCATGCCTCCACAGCGGTCTGACAGCCGACTGCACATCGCTTGAAATCGGCGACCACAAAGACCCGAAAACCGGAAAGGAATACTCCGACCTTCTCTACCAGATCCGTCCGGCATTCGGCGGCAACATCGTTGCGACAATCGTCAACCCCGACTGCCGTCCGCAGATGGCAACCGTCCGCGAAGGCGTGATGAAAAAAGAGATCTTCGATCCTGAATACAAAGGCGAAGTCATCAACCTCGAAGCTTCCAAATATGTAAATCCCGAAGATTTCGTCGTTGAAATCATCGACCGCCACATCGAAAAATCTAAAGTCAACATCAAAGGCGCTCCCATCGTCGTTGCCGGCGGCTACGGAATGGGATCACGCGAAAACTTCGACCTCCTCTATCAACTCGCTGAAACCCTCGGCGGCGAAGTCGGAGCTTCTCGCGCGGCTGTTGACGCAGGTTTCTGTGACCATGACCGTCAGATCGGCCAGACTGGTGTCACTGTGCGTCCGAAACTCTACATCGCATGCGGTATCTCAGGCCAGATCCAGCACATCGCAGGTATGCAGGAAAGCTCGATCATTCTCTCGATCAACAATGATCCGGAAGCACCCATCAACACCATCGCCGACTTTGTCATCACAGGCAACGCCGAAGATGTAATCCCCAAACTCATTAAGTATTACAAGAAAAACTCCAAATAAGCCATGGCTAATTTCTATACTGACAACCCCGATTTGAAGCATCATCTCAACCATCCGTTGATGCAAAAAATCGTTGCGCTTAAAGAACGCGACTACACTGACGCCGAAAAATACGACTATGCACCCCTCGATTTCGAGGATGCAATGGATTCCTACGACAAAGTTCTCGAAGTCGTAGGCGAAATCTGCGGCACAACAATCGCCGACAATGCAGAAGACGTTGACCATCAGGGACCCCGCGTAGTTGACGGTCATGTCGAATATGCCGATGGCACAACACAAAACCTCGACCTCTGCCGCAAAGCCGGTCTGATGGGCATGTCGATGCCCCGTCGTCTGGGCGGTCTCAACTTCCCCATCACCCCCTACATTATGGCTGCCGACATCGTCAGCCGCGCCGACACCGGCTTCGAAAACCTCTGGGGACTTCAGGACTGCGCCGAAACAATCTATGAATTCGCTGACGAAGACCAGAAACAGCGTTTCATTCCCCGCGTCTGCCAGGGCGAGACCATGTCTATGGACCTGACAGAACCGGATGCCGGTTCTGACCTTCAGTCAGTAATGCTCAAAGCAACCGAACAGCCCGACGGCACATGGCGTCTCAACGGCGTCAAGCGCTTCATCACCAACGGAGACAGCGACATCCACCTCGTTCTCGCCCGTTCGGAAGAAGGCACCCGTGACGGCCGCGGCCTTTCGATGTTCATCTATGACAAACGCGACGGCGGAGTGACTGTCCGTCGTATCGAGAACAAGATGGGTATCAAAGGATCTCCCACTTGCGAGCTCGTCTACAAAAATGCAAAGGCTGAACTCTGCGGCTCACGTCGCCTCGGTCTTATCAAATATGTGATGGCTCTTATGAACGGTGCTCGCCTCGGAATCGCCGCCCAGTCGGTCGGCGTCAGCGAACGCGCCTATCGCGAAGCCCTCGATTATGCCAAAGACCGCAAACAGTTCGGCAAGGCAATTATCGAATTCCCCGCTGTCTTCGAGATGCTTTCTGTAATGAAAGCAAAACTTGACGCATCGCGCGCACTGCTTTATGAAACCTCGCGCTTTGTCGACATGTACAAAATCTACGAGGATATCGCAAAAGAACGCAGCCTGACAGCCGATGAACGCAAGGAAATGAAGTTCTACTCGAAACTCGCTGATGCGCTGACTCCGATGGCAAAAGGTATGGGTAGCGAATACTGCAACCAGAACGCCTATGACTGCATCCAGATCCACGGCGGTTCGGGCTTCATGAAAGACTATGCCTGCGAACGCATCTACCGCGATGCCCGAATCACATCGATCTATGAAGGAACAACCCAGCTTCAGGTTGTCGCTGCGATCCGCCACGTCTCGACCGGTACATACCTCTCGATGATCCGCGACTATGAATCGCAGGCTATCGCCGAAAACCTTGAACCGCTGCGTGAAACACTCAAAGCAATGACTGCAAAATATGAAGCTGCCGTTGCAAAAGTGCTTGAAGTCAAGGATTCTACCTACACAGACTTCATGGCGCGCCGCATGGTTGAAATGGCCGGAAACATCATCATGGGCTACCTCCTTCTTCTTGATGCAAACCGTTCGGAAGAATTCACCCGCTCAGCCGAAGTCTACATCAAACTCGGCGAAGCAGAGGTTGCCAAACACGCTGACTTCATCAACAACTTCGTTCCCGCGCAGGTTGAGCTCTACAAAGCTTAATCCCTAAAGTTGAAGATCAACATTTTAAGGCGCTGTGTCAAAAATCTGAATTTTGACACAGCGCCTAATCTTTCTCTGCCGTATTTAGCGAGAGGCTGTCATGCCCAGAATGAAGCCATGACAATAAATCACAAGACACCAAGCGAGTTAAGAAAGATCAGCATGATGGCAGCAGGAGCTATATAACGCAAAATGACTATCAGCACTCTGACTCCGAAACCACGCTGGCCGCGACAGCCCATCTGGCTGTCAATAACTTTCCGGTCAATAACCCATCCGACAAAAATAGAAGTCACTATGCCCCCGACTGGGAGGCAGATATTCGAAGACACATAATCGAACAGATCGAAAACTGTTTTTCCGAAAATTTTCATATCCGATAGAGGTCCGAAACTGAGCGCGCAGACTGAACCTAAGAGGATTGCGATTCCAATAGTGAGGGCCGTCGCCTTTTTTCGGCTCAACCGCCTCTCCTCCTCAAAATAGGCGATCGAGATTTCACTCATAGAGATAGTCGAAGTAATCGAGGCCAGAAAAAGAAGAAAGAAAAACAAGGTTGCCCAGATAGTTCCACCCGGCAGATTCATGAAAATCGCTGGCAATGTCTCAAAAACCAGAGTCGGACCCGATTGTGGAGAAATGCCATAGGTAAAAACAGCCGGAAAGATAATGACGCCGGCGAGAATGGCAACAAAAGTGTCAAGCACGGCAGTCGTTGTCGCGCAGCTCCCCAGCCTGACCGTGTCAGGAAAATATGACGCATATGTCAGCATGCCACCCAGGCCGATACTCAGGGAGAAAAACGCCTGCCCCATAGCGCTCAGCAGACTCTCGGAATCAATTTTAGAAAAGTCCGGTGAAAAGAGAAACCTAAGCCCGTCTGAAGCACCGGGCAGAAATAGAGAATTAACGCAGAAAGCGATCAGCAACAGAGTCATTGCCGGCATGAGGCAGTTTGAAAGCCTCTCGATCCCCTTCTGAACTCCACGACAGACAACAAGATAGTTCACCACGAGAAAAACGATCGTCCAGATGAGCGGACGCCAGTTGCCAGAAATGAATTCAGAGAAAAACCGATGAAGTTCGGCAGAATTCGAAGGCATATGACCGGTGACAGCAACCAGAAAGAATTCAAGCGTCCATCCGGCGACAACACTATAGAAGCTGAGAATCAACACCGAAGCCAGCACCCCGATATAACCGTTAAGAAACCATTTCCTGCCGGGCGCGAGTTTTTCGAAAGCCTTGATCTCATTGCTGCGCGTCGCCCGCCCGATTATAAATTCCGCACAGATCAGAGGAATACCAAGCAAACAGATGAAAAATATATAGCAAAGCATGAACGCTCCGCCTCCATTGGATCCGGCCTCATAGGGGAAACGCCAGATGTTGCCTAAACCGATAGCCGAACCGACGGCTGTCGCGATTACTCCGATCCGGGTCGAAAACTGCGCCCGGGTATTATCCCTATTAGATGACATTGACAATTGTGTGTATGTTTGTTGTCTGAATAATTGCTACGGAAGTCGTGAAGATTATCTTATCCTTTCAGAGGATGAGCTTTAAGAGAATGCATGGGTTCTACACGACTGAATCTAAGAAGAAACAACGTCAGAAAGACGCCGCTGAAAATGAAAAACAGAATAAACATATTTTCCCTGACTTACCCATCAGTCTACAGGCTCACTGAGCGGATTGCGCGCAGACCTGCTGCGTCCGTTATCCACAGCCTTGTCTGATGATCGAGTCTTACGCGGTTTGTGGCTGGCTCTGGTCTTACGCTTTGGAGCCGTCTTTCGTTCTGCAACGCTGTCTGAATGTGTTGCCGCATTGCCAGACTGCTCTATTGCAACCGCTTCAGGAACTTTGGCGTCGGCGACATGGTTCATGACGATAATAAATACGCTTATCGCCATCAGGACAACGACAACGATTGTACCTCTTCGTTCACTGGTTGAAAATCTGTTCGACATAAAAATATAGTATTAGTTCAGATAAATTCAAAAGAAATATGACACAAGCACTATTGCGATCAGCACCGGCGCGACAAACCGAATGATGAAAAGAATCGGCCTGTAAAGCCTTGTGCGGAAAGTTCCGTTGTTGGTAAGCTGCCTGGAAAGAAGATCACGCGGCGCAAACCATCCCATGTAGAGACACATGAAAATCGAGACAACCGGAAGCATAATGTTGGTTGCAAGATTGTCGAGAAAATCGAAAATTGTGAATCCCGCGATCCGGAACCCGTTCCACGGCCCGAGCGACAGACTGCATATCGAACTGAACACAAACAACGGAAGCAGAACAATAAGGCATGCCTTCCATCGCGCTATCCGGAAACGGTCACGGACAAACGCAACCGACACTTCGGCAATGGATATTGTCGATGTCAGAGCCGCCACTGTCAGAAGAAGGAAGAAAAGAATCGACCAGAATCTCGTCAGTGCCATCTGCGAGAACACCTCAGGAAGCGTGATGAAGACCAGAGTCGCCCCTCGCAGGCCATCTCCGGATAGTCCGAATGAAGTGACCGCCGGGAAAATGATAAAACCCATCATTACAGCAACAAGCAAGTCGAGCGACGCCACAGTGAAAGCCGTGCGGATCAGTCGCGTATCTTTCGGGAAGTAGCTCGAATAGGTAATCAGGATGCCCATGCCGAGACTCAGCGAGAAAAAAGCCTGGCCGAGAGCATTTAGAACAACCGATGGTGTGATCTGAGAGAAATCGGGATTAAGGAAAAATGCCAGCCCTTCAGCTGCTTTAGGGAGCGAGAGAGTCTCACATATAAAAATGATCAGAATTCCGAACAGAATCGGCATCATGATATTAGACATCCGCTCTATCCCATGCCTGACTCCAGCTATCAGGACTCCGAGATTTATGAGAATCATGACATAGGTGTTCAGCAGAGGTCCTGTCGGACGGGTAATGAACTCATCCATCTTCTCGTAAAAATTCACCGGCTGACCTTCGGTCAACTGTTCATAAAGTCCTCCGGTAACAGACTGCCATAGATATTCAAACGACCAGCCTGCCACAACCATATAGAAACACAGAATCAGATAGCTCGCCACAATGGCAAGTCCTCCGACACCCCACCATCCTTTGGATGCTCCAAGATTCTTGAAAACTCCGACGGAATCGCTACGACCTGCGCGTCCAAGAGCAAACTCGCTCAGCATCACCGGAATTCCAAGTATAAGGACACAAACCAGATAGACAATCAGAAAGGCTGCGCCGCCGTTGGCCTGCACCTCCGCCGGAAATCTCCATATATTACCGAGTCCGACAGCCGAACCGACTGTAGCCGCAATCATTCCAAGCTTTGAAGCGAATTGTGTTTTTTTTGCCACTGTAGATAGTATTAAAATTTTTAAACGTGTTCCTACGCGTAAGTTCCGACCTCTTGACGGTCATACTCAGAATGCGAAATCTATTATATCTTTACAAATTTAGCCATTATTCTTTCAATTATAAAGCATTTTGACATTTTTTCTTTCTTTTTATCACAACGCATAATTCATTGTACCTTCATTTCTGACGCTTTGATAAACACCGGCAATTTTATAATTGTTCATGTCATAATAGTTTACTATTTTTGTAAAAGTGACAAAACGCCCCAGACTGGCCTACAATAATTATCCTTATCAATGAAAAAACTCCAATCCTGTTTTCTGCTTCTCAATGCCTTCCCATTAGGAATGGCTTCAGCTATAATCCTTTGCATCATCTGCATCACGACCCTGATGCCACCATCCGGCGTGCCGTCCGTATCGATCCCGAATATCGACAAAGTAGTCCACGCACTATTTTTCGGTGTCCTGTCAACGGTCTTCATCTTCGACATCTCAAGATACATGAAACGCACCGGAACGAACATCTACCTCTCCTGCGCACTCGCTTCGACACTTATTGGAGCGTTAATCGAAATCGCGCAGGACTCTATGGGACTTGGACGCAGCGGTGACTGGTATGACCTTATAGCAGATGCGGCCGGAGCTTTCGCCATTCCACTACTATTCATGAAAATAATTGCACGTCTGACAACCGACTATTCGCTAAGACTCTCTGAAGTGAAGAAATCATCGCGTATTCCCGACTCAGTCCGCAAACTATATTTCGAATCATTCCCGCCCGACGAACAACGCCCATGGCATTCAATTGAACAACTGATCGACACCGACAAACGATTCCATTTCGAGATCATCCGGATCGGCGACAATGACTGTGGACTGGTGACATGGTGGAAGCTCGACGGCTTCTCCTATATCGAGCACTTTGCAGTATCCCCGGCAATGCGATCCAATGGCATCGGCTCGCTCGCGCTCAGTCGGTTCATCGCACGAAACAAAAAGCAATCAGTAGTCCTCGAAGTCGAGCCGGAAGCAACCGGAGAAATGGCCCGACGCCGAATCGGATTCTACAGACGCCACGGGTTCTCTTCCCATCCCGAGTTCCATTACATACAGCCCCCATACACACCCGAATCCAGTCCGGTCGAATTAATGCTGATGACAAGCGGAATCGCTCCGGAACTCAACCATGTCATGACTGCGCTCCACAGGGATGTATATGCATGGAAAGACTGATTGCCGACCGCCTCTTCTATAATTATCATTCCCTCTCTAAAACACAGACGGCGTGCCGGATAGGAATCCGCCATCGCCGTCTGTTTTTTCAGTATCTAATCTAAAATTTCTTACTGACGTCCGGAAGTTGCGACCGAGCGGTCAATCTTCAGAACCAGACCCTGAAGCACCTTGCCCGGACCGAGCTCAACAAATTCAGTAGCTCCATCGGCAATCATGTTCTTAACAGTCTGGGTCCAGCGGACAGGAGCTGTCAGCTGAGCGACCAGATTAGCTTTAATCTCTGCGGGATCGGTGTGTGGTTTTGCATCAACATTCTGATAAACAGGGCAGATCGGAATCGAAACGACAGTCTTTTCAATCGCAGCGGCAAGTTCTGCGCGAGCCGGTTCCATGCAAGGCGAATGGAACGCACCGCCGACTTTCAGTTTGAGAGCACGTTTCGCACCTGCAGCAAGAAGTTTTTCGCAAGCAGCGTCAACCGCCTCGATCTCACCGGAGATCACAATCTGGCCGGGACAATTGTAGTTGGCGCAGACAACGACTCCTTCAACTTCATTACAGATCGATTCAACTGTTTCATCGGGCAGAGCCAGAACAGCAGCCATTGTCGACGGCTTCAGCTCACAAGCCTTCTGCATTGCCTGAGCACGGGCAGAAACCAGACGGAGTCCATCTTCGAAAGTCAGAGCGCCGGCGGCAACAAGAGCAGAGAATTCGCCGAGCGAGTGACCGGCCACCATGTCAGGCTTGAATTCCTCGCCGAGCGTTTTTGCAAGAACAACCGAATGAAGGAAAATGGCAGGCTGAGTGACTTTTGTCTGCTTCAGTTCCTCATCGGTTCCGTTAAACATTATTTCTGTGATGTTGAATCCAAGAATCTCATTGGCCTTGTCGAACATGGCGCGAGCCTCGGCATTGTTTTCATAAAGATCTTTGCCCATTCCAACAAACTGGGCTCCCTGACCGGGAAATACGAATGCTTTCATTCTGCTATATTTTATTATAAGTAATAGTTATCGACGGGACACGGCGGCTAATGAAGACATAGCCCTCCGTCAACGCGGGTAATACGCGATCCGGTTGCAAAGTTACAAAATTTTGTTGTATCTTTGCATATAGATATGCAAGCGATCGGAATAAAGTAAGCCCGCTCCCAAATGTTCCGACAACAACTACTATCATCTTCAATCATTTTCTATCCCATGAACATCCTGACTCTCATTCCTCTTTTCCTCGGCAATCTCCGCGGCAGCGAGATTCTCATTATTGCACTCATTATTCTTCTTCTCTTCGGCGGCAAAAAAATTCCCGAACTGATGCGCGGAATCGGCAAAGGAGTGAAAAGTTTCCGTCAGGGCATGAATGAGATAAACAACGAAGTAAACCGAGACAACGATAGTTCCGGAAAGACCGACTCGGCAAACGAAAATTAATTTCCCCGATAACAGCCATGCAGGCATCTGCCCGACCGGAAAACACCAACCGACCTGCCAACGATTCATTTTGGGAACACCTTGACGCTCTTCGCTCGCTGCTTTTGCGCGGAGCCATTTTCTTTATTGCAGCAGCAATCATTATCTTCTTATGGATGCCCGAGATTTTCGACAGCGTCATCCTTGCACCTTGCCGCGAAGACTTTCCACTCTACCGTCTGCTGAACCGGATCTCCGAATACGGGCTTCCGATCTCAGAAGAAGAATCGCCTGGCAAGTTTCATATCGAACTCATCAACATAGCACTTGCCACCCAGTTCATGCTCCACGTCTCCACGTCGCTCTGGCTGGCATTGATAGTCTGCACTCCACTGAATATCTATCTGATATGGAAATTTGTAGCTCCGGCACTCTACAAATCTGAACGCTCTGCAATACGTTGCGCAATGCTGTTCGGAGCCATAATGTTCTATGCCGGAATCGCGGTCAGCTATTTCATGATTTTCCCACTTACACTCCGTTTTCTATCAACCTATCAGCTCAGTCCAGGAATTCCGAATGTCATTGCTATTGATTCCTACATGGACACTCTGACCGGATTATCGCTTGTTATGGGAATAACATTTGAGTTGCCGTTAGTATCATGGTTGTTAGGAAAGATCGAACTCGCCGACCGATCGTTTTTCATTGGCTACCGCCGCCACGCAATTGTAGCACTTATGATTCTTGCAGCGATCATCACTCCGACGGGAGACCCCTTTACATTGTTCGTTGTCTTCATTCCGCTCTATATCCTCTGGGAGCTGAGCGCGCTGCTCGTACCCAAACAAAGCAAGAAACTCGACCACTCCCTCTGAACCGGAAGCCACCCTGCAGCCCCATGAATGAACACGGCCCGTCATCGCGATATGACATTCGCGGCTAAGTACAGAAACGGGCAACAAGCGTTGCCACCCCCTCGGCAGAGGGCACAAGCTTATCCTCCGGCGTAACTTCCACAAGGCCGCCGATCTCCACACATATACAATCGGGCATCACAGAGTCAGACTCGGCAAGTGTAACGGTCAGATCATCGGGACTTATCTGCAACTGGGCATCAGCCGCATACTTAAACGGGTTGGCGATATAACTCTCGACAGCCTCGTAGACACGACGCGTAAAGGCTTCGATTATTCCTCCTGAAGAAAATTTGTTTTTCATAATCTTAAAGGTCTAAAGGTTTCTACCGGGCGGACATAAACGTCCAGCAGCAAGCGGCCAATTTCGCACTCGCAGCCGTTTTTATAAACAACAATATCAGGATCAACTTAGTTTAATCCCCCACCACGAACCGACACCAATTCCCACTCGTATCAAGCTCAAAAAACAACTCTCCACACTGGCGGCAAAATAAAACTGACCGACCTTAATAAACCTTAATAGTGCAAGACAAGAGCGGTGCGCCGACTGGCGCACCGCTCTAAAATATCTAATCACGAAGGATTATTTTGTAAGCTTGAAGGTAATCGGAAGGGTATACCACACGTTAACGGGGTTACCGTTCATCTTACCGGGAGTGAACTTCTTGAGAGTCTTAACCACTCGTTTAGCTTCTTTGTCAAGATCCGGGTCTTTACCGCGAACAACCTTAACTTCACCTACGGTACCGTTCTTCGTTACAACGAACTGCACGACAACTTTACCTTCGATGCCGTTTTCCTGAGCGACGCTCGGATAACGGATGTTCTTGGACACGTCAGCGAGAAGAGCTGCATCACCACCAGGATACTGGGGCATCTGCTCAACAGAAGTGAAGACTTTGTTGTCATCTTCTTTCTTCTCAACCCTCGGGGGTTCGGGCTTAGGCTCATCAACAACTACAACGTCTTTGTGTTCCTGAGCATCAATGATGTCATCGACACCCTGATCCTGATCCTGGCTACCGACTGCAGTAGTGTTTTCTTTGAGTTCGTCCTGGTTCTTGATCTGTTCTGTAACCTTATCGTCTTCTATAATGGCGATCTCAGTAAGTTTCACCGTGTTAAGAAGCTCTTCCTTGATCACTTCCTCCTTCGGTTCTTCATACTTCTGAGGTTCTTCTTCGGGAGTTTCCTCCTCCTGAGCTTCCTCGGTCACCATTTCAACAAGAGCCTGTTCGTTTTCATCATCCGGACGTGCCTCAGCTGCAGCAATCACTGTGTTTACGAGCACAGCGAGAATCGCAACGATAGCAAGGATGAGAATGATAACAATCATGGCCTTGTTGTGACGCTTTGCGGATTCAGCGCGAAGCTCGTAAGCTCCATACGCTTTATTCTTTCCAGCGAAGACAATGTCACGCCACTCTTTTGATGAAAGATCTACATCTTTTGCCATATTTCATTCAAATTTTGGAGTTCAACATAAAATCAATCATCAAATTATTTCGCAGGATGCTTTTTGAGGTAGTCTTCAAGCATGAGAGAGTCAATCTTATTCATGTTGTCGATCTGATAACGTGAAATCTGGTTGATCTGCATCTCATCGAGAGCACCGATCAGACCTTCCCAGGAAGCACGGTTTGTAGCCTTGATGACAACAACCGGACGGGTAAGGGTAGAGTCGTTACGGATTTCTTTAGCGCGTGCCTGATAGATACTGTCGTTAGCATCTTTGTTGGGTGACAGCTTTTTTTCACGCCAGTCTTTCTTCAGAACATCGATCTTGGAAAGAACTGCAGTGTTGCGGTCGTGCAGGATTTTGCGGATACCACGCTGAACGTCGCCTTCGTTTCCGACAAACGCTTCCTGCGCAAGTTTATTGTTGGGCAGAGAGCCTGTCGAGATGAATGCCTGAATAGCATCATTGTCAACTTCGGGCTTACCTTCGTAGTAGTAAACGATATTCTTGGGTTTGCCGTTTTCATCCTTTTTGATGTTACCGTCAGCGTCGCGCTCGGTATCGACAATAAGAGTGATGGCTTCGGATTCTTTAGCTTGGTTCATGTCAGACTGTTCGACCTTCTCGTTAGTCGGGAGAGTGATCTGCAGAGTCTGGGATTTGATCATTGTGGTACAAAGCATAAAGAATGTAATCAAGAGCATGTTCATATCCACCATGGGCGTAAAGTCCACATGGATCGACATCTTCTTCTGGGCGCCTTTTTTCTTTTTGCCGCCTTTGTCTGATTGTTCTATCTGTGCCATAATGATTAATCCTGTTCGGTTTTAAGAGCAGTCATCAAGCTGAATCGGTTCATCTTGAGAGTCTGAAGATTGTCAAGAACGTTATGAACTGTTTCATAGGGAGTATCCTTATCGGCCTTGACAGCGATACCTTCACCCTTCTTCATCTGGCTCTGGAGGTTGTCGTTGCCTGAAGAATAGATGGCACGCATCCAGATCTGGAATTCGTTGGGTTTTGTAAGGTCTTTGTTGTCATCCAAGGGGATACCGACCCCAGGATTGTTCATGTCAGTGATGTACTTGTCCTGTTCGGTCTGAGACATTGCGAGGAATTTCTTCAAGTCCTTCATCGGGACACCGAAAGTGCCGATTTTCGAGAAAGCGTCAACTTCAGCTTCGGTGAGGTTCACCTTGTTTGAGTGAGACTTGTTGTACTCGGCGACGGCATTTTTAAGCACTTCCTTACGGATAGGCTCAGTAGCCCATGCACCTTCTGCCACATTGGGATCGGCTTCACCAGAAATAGAGATGAACACCTTACCTTCCGGGCTCACGAGGATCGAAGCGAGGTTGGCAGTCGGGACCTTCGTTTCAGAAACAGAAGAAGGAGTCAACACAGTGACAGGTTCTTTCTGAAGGAAGGTAGAAGTCAACATGAAGAAAGTAAGCAAAAGAACAGTAACGTCACTCATCGCGGTCATGTCGATGAGGGTACTCTTTCTTTTAATTTTTACTTTTCCCATATTACTTAATTATATGATTCGAGTTAATAAATTAGGTAATAGGGATTAGTGAGTAGCTGCGAATGTCTGAACAATCGAGAAGCCGATTTCGTCGATAGCGTAAGTGAGGTTATCGATTTTGTTGGTGTAGAAGTTGTAAGAGATAACAGCGAATGCACCAGTTGCGATACCGAATGCGGTATTGATAAGTGCCTCCGAGATACCAGTTGAAAGTTCAGTCGAGTCAGGGGCACCAGACTGAGCGAGGGCCTGGAACGACTTGATCATACCCATTACAGTACCGAGAAGACCGACGAGAGTACCGAGGGTAGTCATGGTAGCGACGATAGGGAGGTTCTGCTGAAGAGCGGGCATTTCAAGAGCGGTAGCTTCTTCAACTTCTTTCTGAAGCATGGCAACTTTCTGTTCTTTTGTAAGTTCAGTGTTGGCATCCATTTCCTGATATTTCACGAGAGCAGCAGCAACAACAGCGGCAACAGAGCCTTTCTGTTTTTCGCAGAGAGCTTTTGCACCAGCGATGTCTTTCTTCTGAAGGCAAGCTTTCACACCAGCAACGAATTTTGCGATGTTACCTTTACCTTTAGCAGACTTCATGGCGATGAAACGTTCAACAGAGAGAACAATTACAGTAAGGAAGAGAGTCTGGAGGATAGGCACAATGAAACCACCTTTATAGATAGTTCCCCAAAGGTCGATGGGGTGACCTTCTTCAAAGTGAGATTCGTGACCGAACCAGAACATGAAAAGACAGATTGCAACAACAAAGCAAGCGCAGATAACCATGAAGGCATTCTTGATACCGGTTACATTGCTACCAGAGTTAGCAACTTTCTTTGCGGCGGGCTTAGCCTGCGGCTGAGTGGGCTTTTGAGCTTCCATAATAGATAATTACTAAATTTTGATGATTTAAATGGTTATAATTTTAAGTTAGTTAATAGTTTACAGTTATTAAGTCCCACGACCAGCTGCGGTGTTGCAGATTTTCATGGTTTAAAGCGCGACTATGATGGTTATGATGTCGCAATGCATTACGCAAAATTATTGATTATTTTTCCAACTTCCAAACTTTTTCGACCAAAAAAGCATGAATCTTCAATCTTTTCCCATCTTTTCACTTTCAACCTAAAATCGACCACTTCAATAGTGACAAATGCGCTGTCGGACCATGCGCAACAACACAATATAGATTTTTAGTCAGTTTCTTAAAAATTATTTAAAATTCTCAAAAAATATCGGTAACTTTGCATCCAGTCAATAAATAATTTTAATTCAAGCTTTACACATGGGCAAATCCATAAAACTTAACAGGGGACTTGACCTAAGACTCGAGGGAGGTCTGGACGGCTCAGAAAAGCCGATTGCAATTCCTTCATCGTCCGCGGCAATCTACCCCGATGATTTTCCGGGATTCACTCCCAAGCTTAGTGTCAGAGAAGGAGACCTGGTAGAGCCAGGCACTCCCCTAATGTTTGACAAAGTCAACGAGCAGATAAAACTTGTGTCGCCCGCAGGGGGCAAAGTCAAGGCCGTTGTCAGAGGCGAACGACGCAAAATCATCCGTGTCGAAGTCGAAATCCAGAACGGAGCAGTCTCGTCTGCAGTGTCAGCCCCCGGGAAATCGGCAGGCGAAATCGCGACGTGGCTTCAGAACAACGGGCTCTGGACAATGATGCGCCAGCGACCCTATGACATCGTTCCCACTCCGGGAGTCACTCCTGTCAACATTTTCGTCACAGCGTTTGACTCGGCACCTCTCGCCCTCTCTCTTGCGCAGACTACGGCTGGAGCGGGCAAGGAAATCGCAAAAGGCCTTGAACTGCTGAAGACACTTACGTCGGGCGAGATCTATGTTTCGACCCGACGAAACGACAACATCGAGCTGCCGTCGTTTGTCCACAATATTATTATAGAGGGTCCCCACCCTGCCGGCAATCCGGGAGTTCAGATCGCCAACATCGCTCCAGTCAACAAAGGCGAGACGGTCTGGACGCTCGACATCGTCTCAGTCATGCGTATCGGCCGACTGGCACTCACCGGTGTGGCCGATTGGTCGACAACTGTCGCCATTGTCGGTTCGGAGGTCAAAGAACCTCGCATTGTAACCACACAGGCAGGCGCCGCGATCGCTCCACTTATCGCAGGCGAGACTGAAGGGTCCGGACATCATCTGCGCATCATCGCAGGCAATGTGCTGACAGGCGTCAACGCAGGCGAAAACGGATTTCTCCATTTCCCCTACCGTCAGGTCACTGTCATTCCGGAAGGTGACGACGTAGACGAATTTATGGGCTGGGCCTCTATGAGCCCGAAGAAAATGAGTGTGAACCGTTCGTTCATCTCGTCGCTTCTGCCAGGAAAGAGATTCGCGCCTGACGCACGCCTCAATGGCGGAAGGAGAGCGATGATCATGTCTGAGCAGTATGACAAAGTCATGCCGATGGACATCCTGCCTGAATATCTCATCAAGGCGGTTCTTGCCCGCGATATCGACCAGATGGAACGTCTCGGCATCTATGAGGTCGCTCCTGAGGATTTCGCATTATGCGAGTATGTCGACCCCTCGAAACTCGAACTTCAGAAAATCGTTCGCAAAGGGCTTGACTATCTCCGCAAGGAACTTGAATAGACAATATGTAACCAACTATCAAGCAAAGAAATAAATGCTACGCAAATATCTTGACAAAATAAAGCCGAATTTCGAGCCAGAGGGTAAGCTTCATGCGTTCCGCTCGGTGTTCGACGGTTTCGAGACATTTCTCTACACTCCGCGCTCGACGTCACAGTCGGGAGTCCATGTCCATGACAGTCTCGACTCGAAGCGCGTGATGATCATCGTTGTGGCTGCGCTGATGCCATGTCTGCTTTTCGGAATGTACAACGCCGGCTATCAGAATTTCATCGGCTCAGGCATAAGTGACCTTAATTTCTGGTCAATCATGCTCTACGGCTTCCTTGCCATCCTTCCTAAAATCCTTGTGACATATATTGTCGGTCTGGGGATCGAATTCGTTGTCGCCCAGTGGCGCGGCGAAGAGATCCAGGAGGGTTTCCTTGTGACCGGTATTCTTGTGCCGCTGATCTGTCCGATCACTACCCCGCTCTGGATGCTGGCAGTGGCAACGGCATTTTCCGTGATATTCGTCAAGGAAGTATTCGGAGGCACAGGCTTCAACATCTTCAATGTCGCACTGGTGACCCGCGCGGTTCTTTTCTTCGGATATCCGGCACAGATGAGCGGAGACCGGGCATTCATCTCTGCGGAACCGATCTTCGGCCTTGGCGGAACGGTCCATTACAGTGATGCTTTCACAGGGGCGACACCGCTTGGCCAGATCGCCAACGGCGCGAGCGCAGCGACTGATGCGGCCGGCAACATACTTTCGACCTGGAACGCATTTCTCGGGCTCTATCCGGGTTCGTTCGGCGAGACCTCAACACTTTGCGTGCTCATTGGAGCGGCCATACTTCTGGCCACAGGGATCGCGAGCTGGAAGATCATGGCATCTGTATTTGCGGGAGGGGTGTTTATGGGCTGGATCGCCTACACGTTCCAAAGTCCTCTCTACCCGGGATCTGCACTTCAACCGATCGACCAGCTTGTCTATGGTGGATTTGCATTTGCGGCAGTCTTCATGGCCACAGACCCTGTTACGGCTGCGCGAACGGGTGTCGGAAAATATATCTACGGCTTCCTTGTCGGCGTCATAGCCATCATTATCCGCGTATACAACAACGGTTATCCCGAGGGTGCGATGCTTGCCGTACTGCTTATGAATGCACTGGCACCGCTGATCGACTATTGCGTAGTGCAGGCGAATATCTCACGCCGTCTGAAACGCACGCTAAGATAATGACTCTAACCTAATGACTAAAACAAGATGAACAAACAAAGCAACGTCTACACGACAATTTACATAATTGTTCTCGTGCTGGTTGTCGGCACGGCGCTTGCGGCCACTTCGCTTGCGCTGAAGCCACGTCAGCAGGAGAATATCGACGCCGATAAAATGCGCCAGATTCTTGCAGCTGTCCACATCACGCCCGCTCCAGGCGAAATCAAAGAGGATTTCAGCCGCTATATCAGAAAACAGATCCTCGTCGACGCTCAGGGAGATGAGATCGAAGGCGATGCCTTCACGATCAATATGGCCCAGGAAGTCAAGATTGAGGAAGCGAACCGCAAGCTACCGGTGTTTGTATGCGAACTTGAAAACGGAGAGACCAAATATATTCTTCCGGCCTACGGAGCGGGACTGTGGGGTCCGATCTGGGGGTATATCGCCATCGACAGCAACGGATCGACAGTCTACGGCGCATATTTCGCGCACCAGGGTGAGACACCGGGACTCGGTGCGGAAATCGAGAAGCCGGCATTTACGGACCAGTTCAATTCAGACCTGAACCTGTTCAAAGATGGACGCTATCTGCCGATCGAAGTAGTCAAGGGCGGAGTGGCACCGTCGAACGGAGCCGATTATGTCAACGGAATCTCGGGCGGAACAATCACGAGCAAGGGCGTCAGCGCAATGCTCGAGAACTGCCTCCTGCCCTATAAAAACTATCTTGAACAATTAAGCAAGAACTAAAAGATATGGCAGATAAAATCAATTATAAGAGCGTTTTCTTCAATCCGTTTTCGAAGAACAATCCGGTGATTGTGCAGGTGCTCGGCATCTGTTCAGTGCTCGCAGTGACCGCTCAGTTAGAGCCAGCAATCGTCATGGGCATGTCGGTTATCGCGGTGCTCGCATTCTCGAATGTGATCATCTCGCTTCTACGCAACACAATCCCCACCAATATCCGAATCATAGTGCAGCTTGTCGTTGTGGCAGGTCTGGTTGTCATTGTCGACCAGCTGCTTAAGGCCTACACGTATGACGTCAGCAAACAGCTGTCGGTTTTTATCGGACTTATAATTACAAACTGTATCCTGATGGGACGCCTCGAAGCGTTTGCCATGGCCAACAGCCCGTGGCCGTCGTTTCTTGACGGGATCGGCAACGGGATCGGCTACACGATCATTCTTGTGATCGTCGGATTCTTCCGCGAGCTTCTGGGAAGCGGCACACTTCTCGGCTACCAGATTGTTCCGCAGTGGTGTTACGATCACGGCTACGTCAACAACGGTCTGATGATTCTTCCGCCGATGGCCCTCATCGTCGTTGCCTGCATCATCTGGGTTCACCGACTCTGCAACAAAGACCTTCAGGAAGATTGATTACGAACCACATAGCACACTAATAAAAAGATGGAAAATCTTAACCTGTTCATACGATCGATATTTGTCGACAACATGATTTTCGCCTACTTTCTGGGGATGTGCTCGTTCCTGGCGGTTTCGAAGAACGTCAAGACAGCACTCGGACTCGGAGTTGCGGTCACGTTCATGCTTGTTGTCACACTTCCAATCAACTATCTGCTCAACACCTACGTTCTTTCGGCAGGCGCACTGACGTGGCTTGGCCCGGAATATGCGGATGTTGATCTGAGTTTCCTCTCGCTGATCATGTTTATCGCGGTCATCGCCTCGATGACACAGCTTGTCGAGATGGCCGTCGAGAAATTCTCACCGTCGCTCTATGCCTCGCTCGGAATCTTCCTTCCGCTAATCGCGGTCAACTGCGCCATTCTCGGAGGATCGCTCTTCATGCAGCAGCGCGAATTCTCAAGCATCGGCACAGCAATCTGCGCCGGCGGGGGATGGGGTCTCGGCTGGCTTCTGGCGATCACAGCGATCGCAGCTATCCGCGAACGCCTCGCGACATATTCCAATATTCCAAAACCGCTTCGTGGAATCGGAATCACGTTTATCCTCACCGCACTGATGGGGATCGCATTCATGAGTTTCCTCGGGATAAAGCTTTGATAGAACCAAAATGACTATGAAATTACTGACTATTATTCTGTCACAGACGTCGCTGACAATCGTTTCCGGCGTCGGCATATTCCTGCTGATCACCCTGCTGCTTGTCGCTGTGCTACTGACGGCCAAGCATTTCCTGGTCCATTCGGGAAAGGTCAAGATCACAATCAACAACGACACCACCATTGAGGCGGATTCGGGAAAAGCCCTGCTTTCGACAATGGCGGACAATAACGTATTCCTCCCGTCGGCCTGCGGCGGCAAGGGCAGCTGCGGCCAGTGCAAGGTGCAGGTGCTCGAGGGCGGTGGCAACATATTGCCAACCGAAACGGTCCATTTCACCCGTAAAGAGATGAAAGACAACTGGCGTCTGGCCTGTCAGGTCAAGGTGAAGGAGGATATGAAACTCGCCGTTCCCGCATCGGTTCTCGATGTCAAGGAGTGGGAATGTACGGTTGTGTCGAACAAGAATGTCGCCACCTTCATCAAGGAATTCATTGTGGCTCTGCCGGAAGGCGCGCATATGGACTTCATACCCGGCTCTTATGCACAGATCAAGATTCCGGCCTATGAAATGGACTACGACAAGGATATCGACAAGGATTCGATCGGGGCAGAATATCTTCCTGCGTGGGAGAAATTCGATCTGTTCGGTCTGAAATGCCGCAACGAAGAGGCGACGGTCCGCGCCTATTCAATGGCCAACTATCCGGCTGAGGGCGACCGCTTCATGCTTACGGTCAGAATCGCCACTCCGCCGTTCAAACCAAAACCCGAAGTCGGATTCATGGATGTCATGCCCGGTATAGCATCAAGCTATATATTCACACTGAAACCTGGCGACAAGGTGCTGATGAGCGGCCCCTACGGAGACTTCCACCCGATTTTCGATTCGAAGAAAGAGATGATGTGGATCGGCGGAGGTGCCGGTATGGCTCCGCTGCGCGCCCAGATCATGCACATGACAAAAACGCTCAACACCCGCGACCGCGAAATGCATTATTTCTATGGCGCCCGCGCACTTAATGAGGTGTTTTATCTCGATGACTTCCTGAATCTTGAAAAGGAATTCCCGAACTTCCATTTCCATCTTGCACTCGACCGCCCCGATCCCGCAGCGGATGCGGCCGGTGTGAAATACACTCCGGGCTTCGTCCATCAGGTCATCTTAGAAACATACCTGAAGGATCACGAGAATCCGGAAGATATCGAATATTACATGTGCGGCCCCGGCCCGATGAGTAATGCTGTCAACAAGATGCTCGATTCGCTGGGCGTCGATCCGGAAAACATCCACTACGACAACTTCGGAGGCTGATCGACTGGTGAATCCCAGCCGATCAAGTCCGCTAAACATCACTGAGGGCGCTGTGTTCAAAATTTTGAACACAGCGTCTTTTTTATGCACGGCTACCGATTGTGGCAGAGGCTGAGAGAGTGTTTGAATTTAAACCGCGTTAACAGTAATACGAATGAACGGCAGAAACTTCAAAATAATCCTGAGGCCTTTTTTGGCGAATTCCGCCAAGTCTCATCAGTCGCATAGCCCGCTATGCTCCCTGCGTCAACTCGCGGAATTCGTTCAAAAAATTTCCTCAGTCTTAATTTGATTTAATTCCAAACACTCTCTGAGAAAACAAAATGTCAAAGGTCTCTTTGCCGTATTTGGATCCGGAGAGAGTCCGGACCTTTGTGCGCATACGGCGGCGCTCATGAGAGAAAGGCTTGTCGGAGCGGAGAAAACTGCGGCGGGACCGGCAGCCGGCCGGGATGAAGAAACATCATGACCGTGAGCGGCTGAGTGACAGTGGCGGAAGCAGACTGTCCGGCTGATTCTTCAGGAGGCGATCCAAGATCGAGAACCGGAAGCCGCGACTGCCGGACAAGGCGGAAAAAGTAGTTGACGCGGGTACGAGACCTGTAGGAGCCACAGAGTATGAGCAGCGACTGCGGGCCGAGGTCGATGGCTGGAAGTATCGCACGCCAGTGTTGTTCGAGTGCACGGCCACGATGGGGAAAACAGTCGCCATCGAGGATCAGGGCGAGCCTGAAGTTGAGACCGCGGCAGTGGTCGGGCGTCCGAGAGGAGACGAGGATCGGCTGCCATCGGGGGTCGGGAAGAACCGACAGCTTACGTTTGGGTAGAATGCGGCTGATGTCGGTGCGGCTACGACCGACAACACAGAAGGAATCGCCGGGCTGCACGACAGCAGCGCGCCAGCGGATATAGTCGGCGAGTGTGGCTCGGAGAATGTCGGATGAGGCAGGGTCGTTGCAGACGATGACCCGTTGTGGCTGGCGGCGTGCGCGCTGACGCTCAATGAATGCAACGACGCGTCGGGCGTGAGGATGGAGGCGATAGCCGACCCAGCGTTCAAACTGGGCGGCGTAGTCGCGCTGAATGGAAACCGGACGAGGCCGCAGAGGTGTAAATTGTCGGCGTGCAAACATGCCGCAAAAATAACCCGAAACCGTTCTTCCGAATGTCTAAATACAACATTTGCGGATGATTCGGTTGCGACGGAAGAATACTAAGAGTATGTTTAAGGCACATTAACTACAAATAGCATGAATATAATGTGGCCTTTTTGGGGCTAATTGCACCAAGTCTCAGCAGTCGCATAGCCCGCTATGCTCCTTTTTCAACTTGCGAAATTTATCCGAAAAATTCTCTCAATCAAGTTTGTATTTTTAAACAGTTTTAATATTTCAAACAATCAGATAATCCTATTGATCATAAAAATACAAATGGAATGCAAATTCAGCGTTAAATAAAGTTAATCGAGGATAAAAAATTGCGATCTCACTTGCTATGCGGAATGCAAGTCATTATTTTTGCGCAAAATAGCCTTTCAACCAACCATTAATCACCCCAAATTGCCATGAAACATCCTCTCTTTTTGTTGCTGATGTTCATAATTTCAACAACAGCTTTTCCTGCCCTATCCGAAATTGTTATTACTCCTAACTCAGTCAGGGTCGATCCAGATGTCCCAGAGCCAAGGCTACAAATTGCAATTGAACTTCCGGGCGGATTTATCATGCGTCACCGTTCATGTCCTTGGGGTGAGTTTAAGATCCATCTTCCGGAACTCGCTGACACAGCTGAGCATCTTTCTCCATCAATCTCTGGAAATAGGGGGACCATGAGCCTCTATGACTGGAACAGAGGGAAACAAGCTCTGTATTGTGGTGAGATATATCAGATGTCAGACATACGAAACAAAGAAGAAGTTGAAGAGCTTCCACCGACTCTTCATCTGCTGGCTTCATCGGCTATCAATCCGAAACGAGCTCTGCGGTCGGCGGCCACCAATGCCGTCACAACTTCCGCGGTCGATACATACAGAGCTATAGCTCCGTCAAGTATTGTCTTTGCCGACGGAGACACTCTGATAAATGACACCGAGATAATAACAGCACTGATCAAATCCACTCAGGAGCTGCGTCAGTTGGTCGACGATCAGGATGAAACCATCCGCCAGTTGCAGGAAGCGATCAATAACGAACGTCTGAAATCAAATGTAACAGGCCGGATAGCTTCATGCACACCAAATCCAGCAGACAGTTATATTGAAGTTGTACTCAGCAACCTGTCAGCAAATCAGACTTACACTCTTACACTTGTCAGTCTTGACGGTTCGATCGCGACTTCGACAGCACTCGCTTCAACAGACATCAGAGCATCGATCAACGTTAGCTCCATTCAGCCCGGCGTCTATCATCTTGTACTTTCATGTGCGGACGCAGTAGCAGACACATTCAGAATCATAATTAACCATTAAAAAATGTCTTTAAGTATGTTTTATTAAAGAATTAATGCAATGAAATCCATTTTCAAACGTTAT
>CAJUHM010000007.1 GCA_910586475.1 uncultured Muribaculaceae bacterium
ATCTCAAACAGACCGCGATAGGCCAGATTGGCCACGCCGTTGACCTTGACAGGAGTGAATTCCATCAGACCGTGATCCGAAAGAGTCAGAGTGCCTATGCGGTCAAGAAGCAACGTTCCCTCATGGCGCAGACGACGGTTGATAAGCTCTACCTCACGGCCCACCGCCGACCGGCCGCACTCATAGCTGACACCCTCGCGGCGCGTGATCGAATTGACGAGCAGACCGTCGTCATGTGTCAGCAACGGATTGAAGCTCAACTCCCTTGACGGAGGCAGAATCGAGCACCCGTCATGGCTTATCGATGCAGGGATATGCTGGGCGACAAATGCACCCAGACCAGGCACAACCACGCAGTCATGACACACAATGAGATACTGTATATGTTGGATAATGGAAATCACGGTTACAAATTTACACAACTTTTTCTTCTATTCAAAATCTTTCGCTATTTTGGCGCTTTTCCGCTCAACGGAACATCGCCGCAAGCTCATCGGCCGAGATCATACTGATAATCAGTTTCCCGTCTGGGGTGTAATTCGGGGTAGGCAGCTGAAGCAACTCATTTATCAGATGGTCACGCTCCTCAGCACTAAGCTTCTGGCCTCGCTTGATCGCCCCGCTTCTTGCAAGCGACAACGCCACCGAGCTGCGCCATTTCCCGACATCATCGTCCGGACGGGCATGCTGATAATCTTCAATAATCGAGATCAGCGCCTCGACAGGGTTGATGCCGTCGGAAATCATTGGCTGCGACGACAGACTCCAGCTCTCTCCGCCAAGATATGACATCTCGAAACCACAGCCCGAAAGCCTGTCTGATATGTCGGAAAGAACCGCGCTCTGCGCCGGCGTCAGCGAGAATACCTCGGGAAACATTATGCGTTGCGAAGGAGCACTGCCCTCAGCCAGACGACCGACGATCTGCTCATAGAGGACCTTGACATGCGCCCTGTGCTGATCGACAGCCATCACTCCCGAAGCCGTCGCCGAAAGAATATAGCGGTTCTTGACCTGAATGGTCGACGACTCCTCTCCTCCGGACCGACTGCCAGCAGAAGAACCGGCATTATCATCCGGAATCAGCATCGCCTCGGCACTCTCCATTTTCAGTTCGCCGAAATCAAGACCAGGCGACGTAGCGGTTCCGATCTGCGACTCGACAACCGTCGGCTTACCAATGAACTCCTCATAGAGCTGATCCCAGTCAGAACCGACACCCGTCTTTTTAAAAGAATCGCCCCCCGACCACGACGCCGGATTTTTAGGAGTCTCCTGACGAAACGGATTATACGACGTGTCGATCTCGATCGAATGCTCAGCCATATGGTCGGGTCGAAACACAGGAATCTCCGGAGCGTCGACAATATCGAAGTCAATTCCGGGACCGGCATTGAATTTTCCTATCGCCTCCTTGATCGCAGCGGTCAGGATCTGCCAGATCGGAGTTTCATTCTCGAATTTGATCTCATTCTTAGTCGGATGGATATTGACATCGATCGTCTGGGGATCGACCGTGAAACTGAGAAAATAATTCGGCTGTGAATCAGACGGAATAAGATTCTCAAAACACATCAGAACCGCCTTATGAAAATAGGGGTGGCGCATATGCCGCCCGTTGACCATCAGATACTGCAGAGCGTTGCGCTTACGCGCATTTTCCGGACGCCCGATAAATCCTTCGATCGAAACTATCGGTGTAGAGGTGCTGACCGGAAGCAGCTGCTTGTCAAGTCCCTTTCCGAAAAGATCGAGAATACGCTGCTTCATCGAAGAGCCAAGCATCCTGTGCATCGTCGAGTCATTGTTGATAAACTCGAAATCAATACCCGGATTGACAAGAGCGAGACGCTCAAACTCGCGGAGAATATTGCTCAGTTCGACAGAGTCACGCTTAAGAAACCGACGGCGCACCGGAATGTTGAAAAACAGATTCTTGACCATCATGTTGGTCCCGGCCGCACAAGCCTCCGGCTCCTGACTCTCCACAATCGACCCGTTGATGATCAGACGAGTGCCGACTTCGGCGCCCTTCGGCATCGTGCGAAGGTCGACCTGCGCCACGGCCGCGATAGAAGCAAGAGCCTCTCCGCGGAATCCCATCGTACGGAGCGAGAAAAGATCTTCCGCATTGACTATTTTCGACGTCGCATGGCGCTCGAATGCCATTCTGGCATCAGTGTCGCTCATTCCTTTACCATTGTCAACAACCTGGATCAGGCTGCGTCCGGCATCCTTGACAATGACCTTAATCGACGTCGCACCGGCGTCAACAGCATTCTCTACCAGCTCCTTCACCACAGATGCAGGACGCTGGATGACCTCACCTGCGGCAATCTGATTTGCCACAGAATCAGGGAGTAAGCGAATCACGTCAGTCATTGGACAATCTTTTTTATATCAGATGATTTTTCTTTGCAAATTTACTCAACTCCTTGCTTTATGACAAACCTTCTTACTGACACCCCGGACAACACTTGTCAACAAAATGTCAGCAAAATGTTGATAACATTTGGAATCGTCTATCCCACACCAACTTACCATATGTAGAAAACACAACTCCGGCCGGTCTGAATGTTGAATTCCGACCGGCCGGAGCGGCTAAATCATAATTGATCAGTAGAGACCCCAGTTCGACTGTGTGTTACACCACTCGACACGTTTCTTAACCCATTCGGTAAGTTCCGAGACCTTTGCCACACGGTCGTAAGCACTCGGAGCATAAGCATAACTTGTCGCATATGCGTCGGGCCAGAGAAGACCGTCACGCTTGCCGGTCGGTTCGATCAGGTATGCATACTCTGCCATATAATCCAGAAGGCGAGGATAGATGTTTGTATAGAAATCATTCCACACCTCCTTATAGACAGCGCGGAACTCCGAATTGCAGACCAGTGATTTCATAAACGACATTCCGGCATAGTCTCCGTCGCGTTCAAAAAGCACAGTCGCATGACTCTGGATTGTCGTTGATCCATCATAGCCGAATGCCCAGTCGAAATCCCAGACCGGTCCGAAATGATAGAGATATTCCGAGCCGAGGCCCTCCTTATAAAGATAAAGACTCTTCGGATGCTGGAGTTCGCGATTGCAGGCAAGACTATTGACCAGAACAAAGCAGGCAGCATCCCTAAGATCGACATAATCCGAAATCTTCTTCGTGCCCGGATTGACGACAACATCAGCCATTTCAGTGAAATCAGCCTGCCACTTCGAGAAATATTCTGAACGTTCGGACTCGTCCGGCTTGATCTCCGTCAGATCGGGATCCTTGACCATGACCGGCAGACTCTTCGCCGCATTGTTTGCAAAACGATACTTGAACTTGAAGTCCTCGTCGTAGTTCGAATCGAGCTCAAAAAGCATTCCAGTCTCCTCATTGATATCAACCGATCCGCCTCCGACTCCGATTTTTTCAGTCATCATATATGCTCCCTTGTAGTAGCCGTTGAGATACACATTGACCGGAATACAGTGGTTTGAATAAGGCAGGCCAAGCTGCTGGGCAGTCCAAAGCGCAACCGCATTTCTCATCAGCGACGGATCGATATAATTGGCGATAAGCGCGAAGGTCTTGGCTTTGGCCATGCCGCAGACCGATGTCTTCTTGGCCATCTTGAACCGGTAGGGTGTTTTCGCAAAGTTCCAGGTCGAGTTTCCGCGGCCGCGGAACTCGACAGTCTGTTCAGGCAGATCATCATACAGTCCGTTTCCGTCCATTCTGAGAGTAGCGTCATACACGAATGATTTCCCGTGCTGACTGTCTTTGATCAGATCTTTCAGATCCGGATAATCTGTCAGACGTACATGAATATCGGGAATGACAGTCTGACGGATAACGCAGCTGTCGACAACCGACATATTAATCGACGATGAAGTGCCATCAGAAGTCTCTATTGCCATTTTTGTGTAACCCAACGAACCCCCTGAATATTTTATATCGGTCAGATCCTTCAGATCATAGTAGTTAAACTGCTTGTCATTGCGGAAAAGATATAACTGACCGTTCTGTGACATAGCGGACGTCGCAACAAGCGCGGCAGCCGCAAATAGAATCATTTTTTTCATTGTTGTTTATTTTACAGCTACCTTTAATGATTGATTATTGATATTGACTACATAAACACCTGTCGCAAACTCTCCGAGATCAATTTCGCACTCTCCCGAAACCGTATGGCGAAACATGCTTTTGCCATCAAGCGACGTCACAGTGACCACAGTCTGAACTGAAAGATTGCCGACATGCAGAATATTGCCCGACCAGTCGATCGTAATGGCATTATCCTTCCTGATGTCCGTTATTCCGGCCCAGCCATCAGAGTCCCCCGATTCTTTCGAAAAAGTCCAGTGGTGCACATCATCCAATTCATAGCTGATCTCGCCTTTCGAACATGACATGACAAACATCCCGTCCTCAATAGCTGTTGTCATTCCGGCCTCAATCGTTATACGGCTGACATGAGTGTCTGCATGCTCGATGACAACACTCTTGTAATTCGTAGCCGCATAAATGGGAGCTGCCGACCCTGCTGCCAGCAGGCATAAAAGTGTAAAGATTTTTTTCATTAGCAATGTAATGGTATTAGTTAAATGTAATAAATTGGTTGATTATCTTTGTGATGCCACAAATTTAATCATTTTTTTATCAATTTATCCACATTCAAAAACAAAACGAGACACAAAACCTCTATATTCATCGAAATCAACAGATATTAGACCTGCCGGTCCAACGCATTTTCAATGTTTTAACATTCATTTTTCACTCAGTTCTCGGCTTTCGCTTAATTTTGCAGCCGGCAACAGCCATATCCCGACAGATAAATGAACAACGTCATCGCATTAATTCCAGCCAGGCTTCAGTCCTCCCGCCTTCCGGGCAAACCGCTCGCCGAGATCGGAGGCATTCCTATGGTCTGGCATGTATTCATGCGCGCCGCGGAAGCTCTCGGACACGAAAACGTCTTCGTTGTGACAGACAGCCAACGGATTCTCGAGGCTGTCAGGTCGAGGGGCGGAAACGCAATCCTCTCTGATCGGCAAGCCGACTGCGGAACGACCAGATGTGCCCATGCACTGGAAAGAATTGCAACCGACGCCGAAATAATCCTCAACCTTCAGGCCGACGAACCATTCATCGCCACCGACGACATTCGGAATCTTGCAGATAGCCTCTCCGACCCGGCATTCCGGATTGCGACTCTTGCGCGGAAATTCGATCCGGCCGACGGATTCGAAACGCTCTTTTCGCCCGACAACACAAAAGTCGTCTTCGACAATTCAATGGGTGCCTTATACTTCAGTCGCTCGATAATCCCATATGTCCGTGGGGTTGAATGGAAACAATGGCTGAAAACCACAACATTCCACATCCATGCCGGAACATATGCATTCCGCCGGCAGACCCTCCTCTCACTCCCATCTCTCCCTCCGTCGCCCGCAGAAGAGGCCGAAAGGCTCGAACAGCTCCGATGGCTTGCTGCAGGACTCCGAATCAAAGTGGTCCTGACTGAAACATCACTTATCGGAGTCGACACTCCGGAAGAACTCGAACTGGCAAGAAAACGCTTTGATGAACTCCACTATAATGAAAAATAACCCGACGCCACTCTCCCGAACAACACCCCCTCCCGTAACAACCATGTCGGCATTCTCGCTCCCGGATGTGCGCCGCCGGACTCTTCCTTCCGGAATCGAGATGATAACCTACGACAAATGCGCCGAACCGGTCAACTTCATAACCTACATTGCGCCGGGTGGCACAACCGACCGAAAGTCGCCCGCAATCGCAGCACTCGACTCAATCCTGCGCCGCGAAGGGACAGCCTCATTCTCCGGTGAGGAAATAAACCGCATTCTCGACTTCAACGGAGCCTGGCTAAAACCCGAATCCTCCGAACAGACCTTTTCCCTCGCAATGCGGTCGCTGAACTCAACGCTCGAGGCCACACTGCCCGTTTTCAAGGAAATGATCTTCGAGCCCGTCTTCCACGAACACGCTCTGGCTGTAAGACGCGAAGGTCTCGCGAAAAACATCGAAGTCTCAATGAACGACGTCGACTTTCTGGCCGCATGCGCATCCGACAAAATCACCAAAGGCGCAACCCACCCCGCAGCGAAAGTCGACACACCCGACGAAATCCGGGCAATCTCACGCAACGAAATGCTCGAATCCTTCCGCTCGACAGTCTCACCGTCTTCCGGAAAACTCTTCATTGCCGGAAACATAACCCCGCAGATCGAAGAGATGATCGCCGCGACATTCTCCGAAGTCCCCTTTGAATCCCGCAAATTCACATCTCAGACTCCGCCATACTCACCCAAGCCGCCGCTAACGACCGAACGGATCAACAAACCCGACGCACTCCAGAGCGCCGTAATAATGACCATTCCGACCATCCTCCGCTCCAGCCCGGACTACATACCGCTCCACATTGCCGTCTCTGCACTCGGAGGTTATTTCGGAAGCCGGCTGATGACAAACATTCGAGAACGCCTCGGGCTGACCTACGGAATCTCCGCTTCGCTCCTCGGAAACCGGCTCGGATCCTACATCCAGATCTATGCCGACACTGACTGCCGCCACGTCGACCGACTATGCGAAGAAGTCTGCAAAGAACTGACCGAACTTGCTGTAAATCCGCCACGCGGAGAGGAACTGACACGGCTGAAACAATACCTCCTATCATCTCAGGCGCGCATTCTCGACAGCCCATTCTCAACCATCGGCTACTACATCTCTGCCGCCACTTCAGGAATTCCCGAAGGCTATTTCAATGCAAAACTAAAGCAGATCGAATCCCTGACCCCTGACCTGATCTCGGAAATATCAGCCAGATACATCAGACCCGAACTGCTTCTCACTGCAATTGCCGGAAAATAGCGACAACCTCTCAACCGACACTTCAACATCCCACCTTACACTCTTCTCCCCCCCAAAAAAGCCGGACACCTCTGACTATATTTCATTCACGAGGCCTCCGGCTCAATTGGAGAGAAGAAAATGAGTCCACTATTTTAACTCATTTTCAAGCCGGATTGTTCGATCGAAAAACATCTTCATTATAAGATCCCGGCGTTAACAAATATCGGCGAACGGGATCTTTAATCCTAAAATAATCCCCAATAGCTTGCCAGACCGGATAATCTTGGATAAATTTGCAAAAGGAGGAGGGCGCGATCCTTTTCTCCGTCTTGAAAAGCCCCAACGACTCAACCCTGACCGATGCATAAGATTGACATCCGCCACCGCCTCGCTCTCGAAATCGCTCGACAGCAACGCAAAGACCTCAACCGACGCCACCCGTTGAGACAGCTGTTCTGGGAATGCACACAGCGCTGTAACCTCAGATGTCGACATTGCGGCAGCGACTGCAAGACATCCTCCGAAACTCCCGACATGCCAGCCGAAGACTTCCTGCGCGCCCTCGACGACCTGATCCCCCATGTCGACACCAACCGGCTCAACATAGTGATAACCGGAGGCGAACCACTTATGCGTGCCGACCTCGAAGAAATAGGCCTGCAGCTCTACCGACGTCGCCTCCCGTGGGGCATCGTTTCCAACGGACTCGCTCTGACGCCATCGCGTTTCGCCTCACTCAAAGCCGCCGGAATCCACAATCTGACAATAAGCCTCGACGGACTTGAAAACGACCACAACGCAATGCGCGGAAATCCCGCTTCATTCCGGAAAGCCTGCGACGCCATCGCTTTGGCCGCAAAAGATCCTGACATCAGTTTCGATGTCGTCACATGCGTAACCCGCAACTCACTGCCGACTCTGCCTCAGATCCTCGACCTACTCATATCCCTCGGAGTCAGAGAATGGAGGCTCTTCACCATCTTCCCCTCCGGCAGAGCACGCAACTGCCCCGAATTCAATCTGACATCCGGCGAATTCATCAGCCTGCTCGACTTCATCAGAGAGACCCGAAAAAAAGCGGCAATACGCTGCGCCTTCGCATGCGAAGGTTTCCTCGGCAACTACGAAGGTGAGGTCCGCGACCACTTCTTCACCTGTCAGGCCGGAATCTCTATCGCCTCCGTACTGATCGACGGATCGATAGGCGCATGCCCGAGCATTCGGGCTGACTTCGCGCAAGGCAACATCTATGATGGCGACAGCATCTGGGACGTCTGGGAAAACCGTTTTCAGATCTATCGCGACCACAGCTGGATGAAAACCGGAATATGCGCCGACTGCAAAGCTTTCCGCTATTGCGAGGGCAACGGAATGCACCTGCGTGAAAGCGACGGATCGATCAAACACTGCCATTTCCACCAGGCCGCATGCAAATCCTGACCCGACCATAATCGTCTCCGGCCCGAAAACGAAAATAATACCAAACCCACTATAGACTTTTTGCTTCTAAACATGAACCTGAAAAAAACATTAGTTTCCACCATTCTCGCATCGACCCTCAGCCTCTCGGCTTCGGCTCTGACAGTCGGAGCCGCCGACATCATTCCGCGACCGACCGAATTCACCCAAAGCAAAGGATCCTTTGCTTTACCGGCAGGCGCACTGACATTCGCCGTCAAAGGCGACTCCGACGGACGAATTGCGAACTATCTCTCGCTTCTCCCCGAGACTTTCACCCCAGCCGAAAAACCGTCTAAAGCCGACCTCATGATCGAAATCGGCAAAGGGACTGGCGAAAACTACACCCTCGACATCACTCAGCGGCGCATCAACGTCAAAGCCCCCTCGGCCGCCGGCGCCTTCTACGCAATCCAGTCACTCATCCAGATGACCGGAACAAAAGATGCAACTGAACTACAGGCCGGACGCATCACCGACACCCCGCGGTTTCCCCATCGCGGACTCCTCTTCGACGTCTCACGCCACTTCCGATCGGCCGACTTCCTCAAAAAGCAGATCGATGCAATGGCTCTCATGAAACTGAACAAACTCCATCTCCACTTCACCGACGCAGCCGGTTGGAGAATGGAAATCGAAAAATATCCACGCCTTACCGAATTTGCCGCATGGCGTCCGCAGGCGACATGGCAGGACTGGTGCGACAACGGAGCCCGCTACTGTGAGAAAACCGACGGCCGCGCCACTGGCGGATACTACACCAAACAAGAACTTCGCGATCTGATCGACTACGCCGCAAAACGAAACATAACCGTCATCCCCGAAATCGAAATCCCCGGACACAGCAAGGAAGTGACATCTGCCTATCCCGAAATCTCTTGCTCCGGACTCCCCTACGTCGACGAAGACCTCTGCATCGGAAAAGAAGAGACATTCCGGTTCATCGAAAACGTGCTCGACGAAGTGATCGACGTATTCCCATCAGCCTACATCCACATCGGAGGCGACGAAGCAAGCAAAGGAGGATGGCGCAAATGTCCCGACTGTCAGGCCCGTATTAAAACCGAAGGACTGAAAGATGTCGACGAACTGCAGAGCTACGCGATCCATCGTGTCGAAAAATATCTCAACTCGAAAGGTCGCGACATCATCGGCTGGGACGAAATCCTCGAAGGCGGACTCGCTCCGAACGCGACCGTAATGTCATGGCGGGGAACCGAAGGCGGCATCACAGCCCTCAAAAGCGGGCACAAAGTCGTCATGACACCCGGCGAATTCTGCTACATCGACTACACCCAGGACGCCGCCTTCAAGGAACCCGTCTCGATAGGTGGCTTCACTCCCCTGAAAAAAGTCTATTCCTACGAGCCCGTCGATCCCTCGCTGACACCCCAAGAAGCCTCCAACCTCATCGGACTTCAGGCAAACCTCTGGGCCGAATACATTCCGACAGACTCCCACGCCGAATACATGTACTATCCCCGAGCCTTTGCAATAGCAGAGATCGGATGGTCAACTCCTGAAAAAAACTATGACGACTTCCACCGCCGCGCGCTCGCCCTCAACACACTACTCGACTCGATGGGCTACACCACCTTCGACCTCGCGAACGAATATGGCGAACGCCGCGAAAGCCTCACACCCGTCGTCAACTCGGCTATCGGCGCGAAAGTCGAATACACAACTCCCTACCACTCCAAATACCCCGCCGCAGGAAACTCGACACTCGTCGACGGCCTACGTGGCGGCTGGACCTACGGAGACAAACGCTGGCAGGGATTCCTCGGCGACTTCGAAGCGATCGTTGACCTCGGAAAATCTGCCTACATCCATTCCGTCGCAGCCACATTCATGCACGCTCCCGGAGCATGGGTCCACCTCCCCCAAAATGTCGAAATCGAAATCTCTTCCGACGGAAAAGTCTTCACTCCCGTCGAAACAATCTGGTCCGACGTCGACCCGTTGTATCCGAAAATCATGATGAAAAACTTCGCCGTCGCAGCCAATGCAAATGCCCGCTACGTGAAAATCAAGGCAAAAGGCCACGACAGACCCGGCGCATGGCTTTTCATCGACGAAATCGTAATCAACTGATCCCTCCTTCGGGCGCAACCTTCACGCAAACTTCCTTTGCAAAGGACACCCGACTATTGGAAAAAAATAACTATTTTTGCGAAACGTATCCCCCAAACCCAAACGATATGAAAAAACATAACTTCTATGCAGGCCCGTCAATTCTGAGCCCCTACACTATCAAAAACACTGCCGACGCAATTCTTAACTTTGCCGACACCGGTCTTTCTGTTCTTGAAGTGTCACACCGAAGCAAAGAGTTCCAGGCAGTTATGGACGAGGCAACCGCACTCGTAAAAGAACTTTTGGAAATCCCCGAAGGCTACTCCGTCCTCTTCCTCGGAGGCGGAGCCAGCATGCAGTTCTGCATGCTGCCCTACAACCTGATGGCTAAAAAAGCAGCCTATCTCGAAACCGGCACATGGGCCTCGAACGCAATCAAGGAAGCCCGTCTTTTCGGTGAGGTAGACGTTGTCGCTTCCTCCCGCGACGCCAACTTCTCATTCATCCCCAAAGACTACACCATTCCCGCCGACGCCGATTATTTCCATTTCACGACCAACAACACTATCTACGGTACCGAAATGCGTTATGATCCCGAAAGCCCAGTGCCTCTGATCGCAGACATGTCGAGCGACATCTTCTCCCGTCCGATCGACGTCTCGAAATACGATCTCATCTACGCCGGAGCTCAGAAAAATCTTGCCCCCGCTGGTGTGACAATCGTCATCGTGCGCGACGAAGCCCTCGGCCACGTCGACCGTCAGATCCCCACAATGCTCGACTATCGCACCCACATCAAAAAAGGTTCGATGTTCAACACTCCCCCAGTACTCCCGATCTTCTCTGCGCTCCAGACTCTGCGCTACTACAAACAGCTTGGCGGCATCCGCGAAATCGAAAAAACCGACCTCGCAAAAGCAGCCAGACTCTACGACGCAATCGACTCCAGCAAGATATTCCAGGGCACGGTCACCGATCCCGCCGACCGCTCGATCATGAACGTTTGCTTCGTGATGACTCCCGAATATAAAGAACTCGAAAAGAACTTCATCGACTTCGCTTCCGAAAGAGGCATCGTCGGAATCAAAGGCCACCGCTCTGTCGGAGGTTTCCGCGCATCCCTCTACAACGCAATGCCAATGGAAAGCGTCGAAGTTCTCGTCAATGCAATGAAAGAATTCGAAGCTAAACTCTGATCGCGATGAAAATACTCGTAGCAACCGAAAAACCGTTTGCCCCAGTGGCAATCGAAGGAATCCGCAATGTAGTGGATGAAGCAGGCCACAGCCTTGAGCTTCTCGAGAAATACACCGACCGCCAGCAGCTCCTCGACGCAGTTGCCGACGCCGACGCATTAATAATCCGATCCGACAAAATCGACGCTGAAGTCCTTGACGCAGCCAAAAAACTGAAAATCGTAGTACGTGCCGGCGCCGGCTACGACAACGTAGACCTCGATGCCGCAACACAGCGCAACGTCTGCGTCGAAAACACACCCGGACAGAACTCCAACGCCGTCGCCGAACTCGTATTCGGTATGACCGTAATGGCAGTCCGCAACATGTTCGATGGCACTTCAGGAACAGAACTCCGCGGAAAACGCCTCGGAATCCACGCCTTCGGACAGGTCGGACGCAACGTCGCACGCATCGCAAAAGGTTTCGAAATGGACGTTTACGCCCTTGACCCCTTCTGCCCGGACGATGCAATCAAACAGGCCTGTGTCACACCAGTCCACGACATCTGCGACCTCTACAGAGACAACAAATTCGTCTCACTCCACATTCCTGCGACTGCCGAAACACGCCGTTCCGTCGGTTTCGACCTAATCACACTCCTTCCTAAAGGAGGTGTCCTGATCAACACCGCACGAAAGGAAGTCATCGACGAAGAAGGGCTTGCAAAAGCGCTCCGCGAGCGTCCTGACATTAAATATGTCGCCGACGTACGCCCCGACAACGCATCCCTGCTCGAATCCGAATTCCCCGGACGCGTATTCTTTACACCGAAAAAAATGGGCGCACAGACCGCCGAAGCCAACATCAACGCCGGAATCGCTGCCGCGCGCCAGATCGTCGACTTCCTCGCAACCGGCAACGCCCCCTTCCGCGTCAACAGATAAAAACGACGCCCCCATCCATCCGAAACCAAAAGGCGCTGTGTCAGAATCCCAGGTTCGACACAGCGCCTACTATTTCTTCCACATATCCGATCGCTTAGCCCAAAAGCATTACAGACTTTCCCTGATCGCCACTCTCCGTCGCAGCTGCTCAAGCAGCCGCAGCCATACGAAAATGGATTAATGCCTTGCTGATGTCGTCAATCTGTTTTCATGTAATAGCTCGGCAAATCTGAAGCGGCAGAATCACAGACCCGTTCGCCTCACACGCCACGCGACAGCAATCGTCACAACGCAACAAACCATCGTCCACACAAAGAAAAGCCCATAGCCAAGCTGCTCCTGAATCCACCCCGCAGCCATCCCCGGAAACATCGTGCCAAGCGTCATGAAACCAGTCGCAATCGCATAATGCGACGTCTTGAAAGGTCCGCTGGAAAACGCCATCAGATAAAGAATATAAGCCGTTCCCCCGAAACCATAGCCAAACTGCTCGACAAACACACAGCAGCCGATCGTCAGCAACGAATGATCAGCTCCGTAAGCAAGATAGACAAAACTCAGACACGTCAGCGACATACTCCATGCCATCGGCATCAGCCACCGCCTCAGACCTCCGCGCGCAACGACAAATCCGCCCGCAATACCGCCCAGCAGCAGACCGATCACACCGACCGTCCCGTAGACAACTCCAACCTCACGCGTCGTAAGGCCAAGCCCCCCGTCCGAGACAGAATGGAGCAGAAACGGATTGATCATCTTGATAATCTGAGCCTCCGGCAGCTTATAGAGAACCATGAAAGCAAGCGCAGTCAGAATCTGAGGCTTGCTGAAAAACGAAGCAAACGAGCGCCCGAACTCTCGGACAACCTCTCCAATCCGTTCCCTCCTCGACTCCGAAACTGTCGAAGACCGCCTCTCCGGACGAGGCATCGTCAGCGAATTGCACAGAGCCAGAAGCAGAAAAAGAGCCGACAGGCCATAGAAAGTCCACATCCACGCGCGGCTCACACTGCCAGTCATCTCCTCCATATATCCCGCCGCCATCACGACCGGTCCCTGACAGAATAGCATCGCAGCCCGATAGAACGTCGTCCTGATACCGACAAAAAACGACTGACCGCGCTCATCAAGTCCAAGCATATAAAACCCGTCGGCCGCAATATCGTGAGTTGCCGACAGAAAGGCGATCGCAAAAAACGAAACCATCGAAATCCTGAAATAATACTCGCCCGGAAGCGCAAGCGCAACCGAACCAAGCGCAATCGCGACGGCCCACTGCATCACTATGACCCAGCGACGTTTCGTGCTGATAATATCGACAATCGGGCTCCACAGTGGCTTGATCAGCCACGGAAGCATCAGCCACGACGTAAAAAACGCCATCTCCGTATTGCCGACGCCCAGACGCGTGTACATTATTCCAGCCAGCGTCATCACAACGACATAAGGCAATCCCTCCGCAAAATAAAGCGACGGCACCCATAGCCATCCCGAACGCCGCTCAATCTTGAAATCTTTCATCGTTCCAACCTGATTAATAGATTTTCATCAGTCGCGCTCCCGGAAAATAAAACCGAAGAATATCGCGGTAGCCATAACCCTCGTGAGCCATGACTGCCGCTCCGATCTGACACAGCCCGACGCCATGTCCCCAGCCATTGCCAGCGATAACCCACCGTTCCGGCAGACCCGAATCATCACGCTCCGCAACCTCGACCGTAAAAGCCGAACTATAGAGATGCGATTCCGAAAGCGTCCGGCGGATCTCGAGTTCCTTGCCAATCACCCGAGTCCGTTTCGTTCCCCTTATCTCAAGCCGGTCAATGCGGCCCGAAGGTCCGCGATGGAGGGGCCTCAGCTCCTCGATCCTCCCATAGTCCACTCCTGAACGACGGCAGATCAGGTCTGACAGTTCATCAGACGTATATTCCACTCTCCAGCGGTAATATTCAGTCGTCGACTGATCGTAGTTATTAAGCACTGTCGACAATACAGATTCCGGAGCTCGCCCACAGAACGGATCGTCGATCGCCTGCAGATAACCCAGATCAACCGGTTGCCAGCACGTCTGGAAAATTTCAGTAACTCCGCCGCAGCATTTCGAGAAACGGGCATCGCAAAGATCATTGCCGAAAACAAGAACTTCTCCACGCGTAGCCTCAAGAGCCGACTCAACATTTCGCGTCGACGCTTTCGTGCAGCCCTGATACCGCTGACAATGGTCATCAGCACAGATATCAAAACCCGTGTGCGCATCACGGTCATACCACCTGACCGTCTCAGCTTCCGTCTCCGTGAAATCATGGTTGTCGAGATGAGCCGGCGGAATCACCTGCGCAAGCACCCAGCTTCGCGAAATGACTGAGTGAGCCTTCAGGAACTCCTCAGGAGCTGACGCATTCATCTCCGACGACACTACGCTCCGCAGATAAGTCTCGATCCCGACCCGGTTGACAGCCTGGATCATATCGCCGTCGCGCCGGAGAATAAGACTCCCGTGGAACGACTGATCCTCATACTGCTGCCAGTGGAAACCGATCCCGATCATCACATTGCGCAACGTAAAACTGGCATCGTCCTCCTTAGGAATCAGAACAAGCTGATCAACCGGCAATCCGTTGCAAAGCATCCCCGACATGCCAGCCGCCGACAGTTTAAGCCTCCCTGCGACATCCTCCTCGGGCAATCCCTCCGCCTCAAAGCCGCCGTGAAGCTCAACCTCGATCTCGCCGGCCCTGACGATGCCGACATCAAGACTTCGCTCCCCCGGATCAGTAGGTCTGGAAACTCCCCCGCACTCTTCAATAATCTCCTGCAGACGGTCTCCCTCCGAACAGAAAGCAAAATCCGCCTCGCGCGGAGCCACAAAAAAACCGGCCATTTCGACCGACGCGGGCGAAATCAGAGCCTGGCCCGGCCCGCTACCGTAGATCGACGGTCGATGCGCACGTCTCGGGACAACAACAGCCTCAAGCAACCCCCCGTCCAACAAACGGGCATAGAGATTGACCTCAGGTTCACATCCGCGAAACATTCTCCAGAGAATCCCATCGACACGCTCGGCGAGCGAATCCGCATCACTTCCGGCAACACGCTCCGTTCCCGCCGCAATCCATAGCCGGCCGGCATCGATCGACTTTATCATCGGAAGATCCTCCGGCCCGACTGCCTGAAAATGAAAATGATCCGGAGCTGAAGCCCCTGAACCGGACGCGTTGTAGAACACCGTCATGCCTCCGAGATCCCTCGCCAGCCGAAGCATATCTCTGACGCGCCCTGCTATCTGCTGCGGCACATGCGCTTTCGAGGCAATCGTCAGATGCCGGCGGAAAATCGGATAGGGATTGACCAATATCTCATAATCCCCCCAGTCAACGGCAATCTGCTCCGACGGGCGGTTGGAGCGACAGAGAAAACAGGGCCGCTTCGCCACCGCTTCCCGATCGACGACTGCCGCCGACGAACGGATTCGCCCCGGATTAAACTGAAGGACCAGCGTATGATCCCCGGCGGCAACCTCCTTCCGGTAGCATCCGGCAAGTGCCTCATAGTTTTCTTTTGCCAACGGCCAGGTTTCCAGCTGGCGCCGGTATAATTCCTCTATATCAATCGATTGTCCCATCCGAGTCTGATGAATGCGAACGACGAGCCTGAAGCTCGCGCGTTCTCAGTGTATCTTTATAATGATTATTGCGGTTCATGCGCTCCCGCGATAGCGACGCATCCGAATTCCCGCTCCACCGCCGGCAGAGATAAAGAGAATCAAAAATGCGGCTCACGCGATACGACCGACTTATCCGCAGCGCCATCGCATAATCCTCCCCATAGCTGACATTCGGAAACGGCATCCGGCGCACAAGACCCGTAAAAAACGCCCTTGGAGCCCCGAGACCATTGATCCTCAGCGCATTGTTCGGACCGTTCGAATCTGTCCATTCCCGATGGTCGATCAACCCCGGCGGAATCGGCTTAAGATCGAAATCAGTCAACGAATAGGACCCGATGACCATACCGGCCCCGTCGCGGCGGAACACTTTTACGATGCGCGACAGAACATCCGGCGACGCATAAAGATCATCGCTGTCGAGCTGAACCGCATAGCGGCCGCAATATCGGCTCTGAACAGCCTCGTTCCAGCATCCGCCGATCCCGAGTGCCCGGCTTTCCGGAACGATATGGACAAGTCCCGGATTTCCCGACGCCATCGCCGAAAGTGCCTCGGTCGTGCCGTCGGTCGAATGATTGTCGACGACAATAACATTAAACGGAAAATCCGTCTTCTGGCCAAGTGCGCTCTCTACGGCCTGACAAACCGTCGCAACACGGTTTTTCACCGGAATGACAACCGTTGCCTCAACCGGAAAATCACCCTCATGCACGACCGGCGCCAATGGCCCCTCGACCAGAGCGCCCGTAGCCGCAAGATACGACGTGAACGCACGCTCCATCTCGATCTGCACCTGCCGGTTTCGCGCATCGACATAATCAAACTGGCTCACCGTCTCAACCGGACTCGCCGTTTCATACATCGGCTCAGGGACATGCACCAGTCCACCCAGACGGCTCAGCTCCAGACGGAGCGCATACCATCCGGCAAACTCATAGTCTCCCAGACGCCCCACCGCCTCCTTAAGCAATCCTGTCCTAACCATAACGACCGGACCGAAATCGAAATCATCGCGAACCGAGCCATCGAGATAGTCATTGACCGGAGAGATCGCCGGAGCGCCATCGTCCGACAGATCCGTATAGTCCGAATAGACCATAGCCGCCGAACTCTCATCCGCAATCTCGGTCAGCCGCTCGATGCTGAGCGGCGAAATCGCAAATGGAATCCGGTTGTCGACATGCAGAAGAAGATAGGGAGCCTCAGCCCCTGCGGCAATCTCTCGCAGGAACGAAGTCGGGCAGAGTCCGCCGGCAAAACCGGCTGTTTGTGTTGACATTTTTCTTTATATGCTTTATTTAAAGAGTGTTTGGGTTTAACTTTCATTCGCTCAAAGAGAGATTTTCGAGATACGATCCGTAAAGAGCCGAATATAGCCTCTGAGAGGATAACATAAAAAGGTCTTTGTTGTATATTCGTTTTGCTTATCCGTCTTAAATCCAGACACCCTTTAGTTTTTATTTCATAATTCGCTTCTGTTCGGAACTGTCGAAAGTTCGCGGCTGATCTCGTCGAAAAGTTGCGGAGGCGCCACTACGACCGAACGGTTCCGGTCTCTGCGGAACTCTCCCGACTTGCAGCCGGCCTCACTTGCAATGAGCAGACCTGCTGCGACATCCCAGTCGTGGAGATTCATCTCCCAGTAACCTTCCAGAAAACCGGCCGCCGTATAGCAGATGTCGATCGCCGCCGATCCAAGCCGACGAAGGCCGCGGATGCGGGGTAGCAGACGCCCGACATTATCGAGATTATTGTCCGCCGTGACATTCTTGTCAACCGGAAATCCCGTTGCAACAACAGCGCGGTCGAGCGTAGCGATCGACGAACAGCCGATCACGCTGCCGTTTAGCGTCGCGCCACACCCCCTCACCCCGCGGAACATCTCGTCAAGCCGAGGAGCATAGACCACTCCGGCAACCGTTTCCCCACGGTGTTCAATCCCGATCGAAACCGAGAAAAAAGGAAGACCGCTGCGGAAGTTCGTTGTTCCGTCGAGAGGATCGATGACCCAGCGGTACTCCGAGTCACCGAAAGACTCGCCCGACTCCTCCGACAGAACCGAATGGGTCGGAAAATGCTCCGATATCATCCTCAGAATGACCTCCTCTGACGCCTTGTCAGCCTCCGTCACAATATCGCTCTCATTCAGCTTTGTCTCTACATGCAGGTGAGCCGAACGAAAAAAATCCAGTAGCCGTCTGCCGGCCTGACGCGCCATTTCCTCGGCCGCATCAGCTAAAATATTGTAATCAATCATCCGATGGGTTCTTAAACACTACTTCATCACAAATCGGCACCGGCCTGCGGAACTCCTCCCTGAAAGAGATCAGCGTCTCCGTACGTCCGGCCCCAAGCGCCTGCAGACGACCGTGGATTAGCTCCAGAAGATGGACATTGTTGCGCGCATAGAGCTTAACCAGCAAGTCATACTTTCCGGTCGTGTAGTGCACTTCGACAACCTCCGGAATCTTCCTCAGCTCCAGCGGCAGACGGTCGAAATCCGACGGATCGCTCAATATGAATCCTACGTAAGCACACGTGTCATAACCCATTGCCTCCGGAGCGATAAGCGACTCGAAGCCACGCAACACTCCTGCGGCCGTCAGCTTCTGAACACGCTGATGAATCGCTGCCCCGGACACATTACACTCGCGCGCGATCTCCAGAAACGGACGCCGCGCATTGGCCGACAGCTTTTTAAGTATCTTTCTGTCAAGATTGTCAAGTTGATATTTCGGCATAACGTTTTCTTTGAGAATTTTCTCCCCACCCGGTCTTCGGCCTACCGACACTTCCGGCTGGTTTAACTTCGGCATCCCGGACGCGGTGCGTTCTCTCTATCCGGCATGTCAATGGCAAATTTAGCAATTTTCCCTCAATTCAGAAATGGTTTCAGAAACTAAGATGTTAATTGTAGGATTTTATGAATGCCGACAGCGTGTCGGAATTTTCGGGCGACTGACACCATTCCCTCCTGAGTGCCGCCGTATGCACACAAAGGGCCACGCCCCCCAACCCCAACCGACCGGCCCCAGACACGGCAAAGAGCACCATGACATCCTGTTTTATGCTTTTAATCCGGATGGCCGGCGGTTTGTCAGAACGACTCAGATACACGAGCGGCGACGGGAGCGGACTGCCTCAGGTGACACTGCGCCGCGGACTCATTTAATCTGACTTAAGAACACGAAATTCCGTATTTTTTCGCTACTTTTGCATTGTAAAATTAATTAAACCTCAAAATCGATCCTACCAATGACTGTAGTTGACAGATTTCTGCAATATGTCAGATTCGACACTCAGAGTGACGAACTGACCAATATGACCCCATCAACACCCGGACAGATGATCTTTGCCCGACATCTCGAAGAAGAACTCCGTGCGATGGGACTCGACAACATCTCTCTCGACGACAACGGATACCTAATGGCGACACTGCCCGCCAACACCGACCGGAAGGGAATTCCGACAGTTGGCTTTATTGCCCACCTCGACACATCCCCCGACATGAGCGGACGACATGTCTCTCCACGCATCGTCGAAAACTACGATGGTGAGGCGATCACGCTCAACGCCGAAAAAAACATTATCCTCTCCCCCGAGGAATTCCCCGAACTTCGCCACTATGTCGGACAGGACCTGATCGTCACCGACGGAAACACTCTTCTCGGCGCCGACGACAAAGCGGGAATCGCCGAAATCATGACAGCCATCGACTATCTTAAAAAACATCCCGAGATCGAACACGGCGACATCCGCATCGCATTCAACCCCGACGAAGAAATCGGCAAAGGCGCCCACAAATTCGACGTCGAAAGATTTGCGGCCGACTGGGCCTACACAATGGACGGCGGTGAAATAGGAGAACTCGAATTTGAAAACTTCAATGCGGCCGTCGCGAAAGTAACCTTCAAGGGACGAAACGTCCATCCAGGCTACGCCAAACACAAGATGATCAACTCCATCCGCATCGCCAACCAGTTTGCGATTATGCTCCCCAGATGGGAGACTCCCGAACACACCGAAGGCTATGAAGGATTCTACCACCTGATCTCCATTGAAGGAACTGTCGAACAGACGACTCTGACCTACATCATCCGCGACCACGACCGCGACCGCTTCGAACGTCGCAAAAAAGAATTCGAACATCTGACTCGCAAGATCAACCACGAATTCCCCGACGTAGCTTCGCTCGAAATCTCCGACCAGTACTACAACATGCGAGAGAAAATCGAACCCGTAAGCCACATTATTGACATTGCCGTCGAAGCCATGAAAGAAGCCGGTGTCGAACCGAAAGTCGTGCCGATCCGCGGCGGAACAGACGGCGCGCAGCTCTCATTCAAAGGACTCCCCTGTCCCAACATCTTTGCCGGTGGGCTCAACTTCCACGGCCGATTCGAATTCGTGCCCGTTCCTTCTATGGAAAAGGCGACCGAAGTAATCGTTGAAATCGCCCGTATCATAGCTCAACGCTGATGCCGACACTGATTGTCATAACCGGGCCTACGGGTTCTGGCAAGACCGATCTGGCCATTTGCCTTGCCCGCAGGCTCGGTTGTCATATTCTGTCCGCCGACTCCCGCCAGATCTACCGCGGGCTGCCGATCGGCACCGCTGCCCCAGACACCTCCCAGCTCCAGTCCGCACCTCACCACTTCATCGGAACTCTCGATCTGACCGACTACTATAGCGCCGCCAACTACGAATCCGACGCCCTCCATCTGCTCGGACGTCTGTTCGAAACCGACGAATATGCAATCATGTGCGGAGGATCGATGATGTACATCGACGCCGTCACCCGGGGCATCGACGACCTCCCGACAATTTCCGACCCCATACGCAGCCACGCTCTCGCGATCTTCGCCGACGGAGGCATTGAGGCCGTCCGACAGCGACTTCAGGAACTCGATCCCGACTACTACGAAATCGTCGACCGCAACAACCACAAACGGATGATCCACGCCATCGAGATAACACTCCAGGCCGGAGTGCCATACTCGTCGCTACGCACAGGAGCAAAAAAAGAACGGCCATTCAGAATCCTAAAATTCGCCATCGACCTGCCTCGCGATGTTCTATTCGACAGAATAAACCGCCGCGTTGACGCAATGATACGCGACGGGCTCGAACAAGAAGCTCGCCGCGTCTACCCCATGCGCCATCTCAACTCACTCAACACCGTTGGCTACAAAGAGATGTTTGCCATCTTCGACGGCAAAATGGACCGAGAGACCGCAATCGCTCGCATGGCGAAAAACACACGCGTCTACGCAAAAAAACAGCTCACATGGCTCAGACGCGATCCATCCGTCATCTGGATCACTCCCGACTCAGCCATCGACACAATATCCGCTGCGCTCGACGGCAATTCCGGCCAGAGGCACTCTGATAACACAACCGCTCAATAGCCCCTCCCCAACAAAAAAACGAATTCCGCTTTCACCGGCCACGGCATCGCTGCCTGAGCGTGTAAGCGGAATTCTCCCTTTCTAACTAAATATTGTATCACATAATCATTGACTCGTTCAATCGGATGCCGAAGCCCGGTTTCCATTCGGACACGGCCCGGAGACAGATTTCTCGATTTGAATTTATCGACTCATTTATCTGCCTCATTTACAAATTTACAACATCTCCTCAATTTCCGCAATAGCCCCTCAGCCCCGACTTTCCCCTTTGGTTAATATTTCTGACAGGCATTAGCTTCTGTTAACACAGCCAAAACCATAACCTCCACTACTTCTTAAGATTAACCCGCAAAAGCGCATCATCCTCCCCCCTCGCGAAAGCGTAGATTAACATTCGGTTTCAACTGATTTAACTGACATCTTCCAGTCTGTTCCTTATTTTTCCATCAGAAATTACGGCAAAGCCTCATCGGCCGGCCCGCGAATCAGTCAGCGACAAAACCTCGATTTCCTAAAAAAATGAATGCCTCAAAACAAACCGCGGCATCAGACCATTCCCCGACTGAAAAAACAGACAAAGGCGCTGTGTCGTAATTAAGGTTTACGGCGCAGCTTCTCCTTTTTAGAGCTTTGAGGTTATGATCAGGAAATGGAAGAGAAAGCCGAGGCCATCCGTTGCATCCGTTATCAGGCCTCGTAAACGATCAGTTCGGATTCTTTGACAAGACCAAACTAAAGATGGACTTCCTCGCATACTTCGAAAAGAAACGCGAGACATCCAACGCCATCATTCTGAAACAATTAAAGACCGAGACGACTGCCTTTTTCAGCATTATCTCGGTCTACTATGTCCTATCTTTTAGCTCCTTTGCCAAATAATTCTGAATGAGAGACAAGTCGCACCAAATCAATATCATTAGTAATTTGGTCAATCCAAATTAGCAGAAAATCGCCTTGAATGTGGCATTCCATGCAACCCGCAGAATCACTTGTCAGCATATGCGGTTTGTAAATTGCTGGAATTGGCAATTCATTTTCCAACAGTCGTAAAACTTCAAGTAATGCCTCTGCTTTCTTCGGGTTATTTCGAATCCTCTTTAAGTCCTTTTTATATTGAGTCGAGGGACGAAGTTTCTTCATAATCCCATAGACTTAAACATGGCTTCTGCTGAAGATGTATCAACCGGCGGCACATCACGGAGTTTTCCGCTACGCGCTTCTTCAATGGCTGCTTTGGTTGTTTCGTTAGGCTCATGCTACGTCAAGCAGCACACACTCGACGAAATTGTTAATGCTGCGATGCTCTTTCTTGGCCATCTCTTTAAGACGCTCTATCAAATCAACGCTCAGTCGGAACATTGTGGCTTTCTTTTGTACTGCTGCTTCCATAGTGCTATCATTTTGTTTGCAAAGATAAAACAAATATATATCACTAACAAATCAATCTCGAAGAGAGTTGCCGACCGTGACTACTGACCACATCGAGATTCATCTTAGGAAAGCGAATGAACAATCAAAAGTACTACTGTGCTTTAACCTTGTTTGCATCACTAATAAAATTTTAAGACTACCTGTTGGTTGAATTAAATTAGAGAATATCTTATCCGCCCAATCTGACGATGATTAACAAAATTGACATATTGCATGAACATCATTGCTGCTATTTTGCCTGCCATGCGGGGGAAAAGACCGCCGGATTGTTTTGCGTAGTTTCGTATCATCATAAATAACTTTTCAAAGCATCGGTTACGATTTCCTCATATAGTTCAAGTCGGGTTCTGTTCATTTCTTAAATGTGTGGTAAGATATTATTAAAGAGAATGAACATCAGTCACTTGACCTATTTTGTTTTGCAGTACTTTATCAGAGGACTTGTTTGTTGTCAACGGATTATCTGTAAGATTAACAAAGTATTATTGTACTAATTATGAAAAACATGAACGTAAAATTTGGATTGTTGTTAGGATGCCTGTTTCCTTTGTGTCTGACAACGCAGGTCACTGAGAGTGAGCGTCCGAAGGAATTGGGCCAACTGATAATGAACTGCACTCCAAAAGTTTTTTGTCTAACTTTTGGGGTGCAGTTCTTTTTGACACAGCCGCCTGAAATTGTCTGCCGGACGGCGAGGGTAGATTATCTATATATGTAGCTGTTTCTGTCAGGAATTTGTTTTAGCTCCACTATTGCAGGCTGCTTTTTTGCAATCCTTCACCATTCGGTCGCCATGTCGCTTGCCGTCATGCTTATGAAACGCTTTCTTTGCAATGCGACCACCATGTCCGTGACCTTTTCCTGCCTTACAGCCTCTGGACTGAAAATTATTCTCAAGGAACTGCACATACTGCTCGGGAGTCAGAATCGACTTTACCTCTACAAGGAACTGTTTTCTGCTTTCCTTACGCTTTGCCATCCGGTCCTGACGATCGGCCTGTGCGGAAGCCTTTGCCTTTTCCGATTTTTCCTTTCTCTCTGCCATTCGTTTTTCCTGAAGTGACTTAAGTTTTTTCTGCTGGTCAGCGCTCAGGCTAAGACCTTCGAAAGGATTGCTCATTGATCCGTTACGTTCTTTTCCACACTTCTGTTTGCCATCTTTGCAGACTCTCTGACAGGTTCCATCTTTCTTTCCGGTAGTTGAAGTTGAAGTCTGAGCCATTGACGAGAATGAGATTAAAGACATTGCTACGAGTGCGATTCCAAAAATTTTCTTATTCATAAATCGTTATGTTTTTTTTAAGTTAGTTATTATCGTTTTTCGTTCTGTACGGTTCTTTGACAGCGTCAGAGCCCGGGAGTTTAGTCGCCCCACCAATCTTAACTATCTTTTAACTACCGGCCGGACAAACACTTAAACTATCCTAAAATAAACCATTCCCGATTAAACCTTTCCGCATAACGAGCGTAGGAGCAGCGCCCTGAATCGGATGCCGCTCCTACAATATATTACTTTTTTATGAACACGCCGGAAAACGGCCGATTCTTATCTAACAAGAATTTTTTCAGTTTTCGAACCCTGGCGACGGATATAGAGTCCGGCAGGGAGATTGTCATCATTCATTCTGATGCCCTGAAGATTATAGTATTCAACCGGCATATTTTCATTATCGGCATCAACTTCAACCGAACCGACTCCTGCAAGAATCTCGCTTTTACCGATCACGACATTGTCAAGCATCCAGCGAAGAGCGGGAGCACTTCCTGCAACCGGCCACTGCGAATCGGCATTGCGCATCGTCACTGTCGAACCACTCTTCAGCACCCCTGCGGGAACACTCACCTTCTCGTTTATCCATTTGTAAGCCGCACCGTTTTCAAAATTCCATGCATCAACCGCATATTTATGATCGACACCGTCTGTAGTCACGATCACCACAAGCTCCGTCGGATCCCACTTTCCGGAACCCTGACGCATCGAACACCAGTCAAACGAAATCGTAATCTCCTCATCCGACGGAATCTCATTCTTAACAGGCATGACAATTCCGGAATAGTAACCCGTCAGACCGAATTTAAGATAATTCGACTGAAGATAAGTCTGGGCTTCTGGCTTGCGTTCAGATTTGCTGGAAGCATGTGTAGCAAGAATCGTGTAGCCCTTGTTGAGCAAAGCCTGATAAGCCGAGACGCCATCGACTTTCGGAGTAGCCAGCTGAGGAGCATTTGCTTCCGGATTATCCTCCTCTACAGTCGAACCGCACGGCTTGCCGTTTCCGACTTCCGCCCACGGAGCAATCCACTCGAAATCTTCTTTGAAATACACACCCTCAGGCAGAGGATCTTCGGAAGAACCACCCTCGAGATTACCTTTGAAAGTAAAATATCCGTTGAGAGTCTGTCCGGCCATGCTTCCGGTTCCGGTGTAGTTAAGCGTCAGCCGGCCGTTGCTCTCCTTCCCCTCCATATCCATAGTGATCTTGAGATTATACTGATAGACTCTCCCGATCTGCAGATCCTTACAGCTGCCCGCATACGTGACAACACCGCCGGAAGAGGCTGTCGTCACATTTTCAAACATCACCGGACCTATTGTTGAGTTTATTCCCATGACATCGGCTTCAAACTCGAGGATAGTCACCGTCGAAGTCCCGTCGCCATTGTCATCGACCGTCACGACCGCATCCGCCTGAATCAGGTTGCCGAGCATCCCCTGAAGCTGTCCGTTGTAAGTTGCGCCACTGGCAGCAAACGTTGATGCCGCAACTGCTAAAGATAGTAAAGTTTTTTTCATGTTAATAGATATTATTTAAGTGATATTGATGAATTGGATTGATTCTCTCTTTGTCGTCTAATAGTCGCAGGAGAGCCACAGCAGACATCTCATGCACAAACGAAAGTTACACGCTTTCGTTTCGCAACAAAATTAATTCCTTATTCTTAATTATCAAAACTTTTTGCAATAGTTTTTCTTCTCAATTGAACCAACCGAACTATTTTTATGAAACAGCACCTTTTTTTCACTGGCGAAAAAACGCCGCGCAATAACTTAACTTACTTTAACTTAATAACCATTTGAAAGCATTTGACCCCTCTCTCACGACAATTGTCCGTAAAATCCCAGGAATCCGCCCCTAATCTGCAATCATTTCCCTGATTTTGCAGTCACGCCACAAAACAAACCAAACCCAATCGGCTCGCAACCATTAGGAAATAATAAATTTATCGTATATCTTTGCAATAGGTTAATACAACAGTTTTCAAAAAACGCTTTTTCATAAGTATATCAAACAAAATAATACATCCACTGACGTTAAGTACTATGTGTAATCGCAAAGGAGACTCGTGAGAGTGTCCTTTGTTGTTTTCATCCCCCCCACGTCAGGCAGCATCTTCAGCCCACCGGACAAGACCGTCATTAGACATAACGCGCAACAATGCGGCGTGCCGGAATTAAAGCCAGCCCCCGCACCCCGGCATTTGTCAACGCTTGGACGGCCAAGAGCTGACAAATACCGGGAAACGGGGGCTTATTTGCACACCGCAGTCTGACGCCACGCAGGCCTATTTATTCAAGGCCGCCGACGGATTCTGCGAAGAATAGACATAATCGGTCTTTCCAATCTCGAATTTCAGTAGAGATCCGTTATCTTTCACTTTAACATCATCGAGTTTCGTCATCGAAGTGTAGCGCGCAAGCAGCTGACGTCTGAGAGCTGCCTCGACCATCGAGGCAAACTGCGGCTTGAGAGCTTCCGGATTCGACTGCGTCGCACCGTCAAGCACATTGCTGGAGATGACGAGACCACTCGGATCGACAGCCACTGACATATTGGCCACATCAAGAGCAAGCATGATTTCATCATCGTCGATCGCCGTCCACCTCCCTGTCACTGTCGACTTGGCCGAAGCCGCTATTTCAAACGGCTGGACAAGCGCATCACTGCCGGTCATCGACCCGGTAGATGACACCATCCCGACAATCACAACCGGACCGCCGGTCCTTGCCGAATCGCGTTCGAAAGTAATCGTCTCGACCATCGTAGCCTGCGAACCGGCATCGTTGACCAGCATCTGCGGAGTCGAGCTCCAGGTTCCTTCAACCTGCGAGGCGAGGCGTTCAGCCTCATTGCAGCCAGTCAGGCTAACTGCTGCGAGCGCCATTGCGCCAATCAGAATTTTCTTCATAACTATTCCTATATTATATAATGAATTGCTTAACCATTTGCCGACCAACAGCTTTCAGCGCCTATCGGCCTCACTCGCCCTAAGAGAGTGTTCAGCAGGAAAACCGCATCGATTCTTTCAGAGCAAATTTAAACAGTTTCTTATAGTCCATAACATGACGTCCCGTTAAAAGTTCAAAAATGGAATCGCAAAAACGCCGGGCGTGGTTAATTTTTCGTATTTTTGCACCGTATGCCTAAACCACGCCTAATCGAGCTTCTTGCTCCCGCAAAAAACGCCGACATCGCCATTGAAGCAATACGACACGGAGCCGACGCCGTCTACATCGGAGCATCATCACACGGTGCCCGCAGCAGCGCCGCCAATTCCGTCGCAGACATCCGCCGCGTTGTCAAGTTCGCCCATCAGTTCCGCTGCCGCGTCTATGTCACTCTGAACACCCTCGTCTATGAAAACGAGATCCAGCAGGTCGAAACGCTTGTTGACGAACTCTATCGGGCAGGCGTTGACGCTCTGATCGTACAGGACACGGGCATCCTCCGAATGAATCTCCCTCCGATTGCCCTCCATGCCTCGACCCAATGCGACATAAGAACTCCGGAAAAAGCCATTTTCCTTGCCCGGGCAGGTTTTTCACAGCTTGTCCTGCCGCGCGAAATGACGCTTGAGGAAATGGAGGCTGTCCACAAGGCAGTCCCCGACACCCCGCTGGAAGCGTTTGTCCACGGTGCTCTGTGCGTCAGCTACAGCGGCGACTGTCAGGCCGGTTTTTCCACCGCCCGACGCAGTGCCAACCGTGGTGAATGCCCTCAGATATGCCGCCACAGTTTCAATCTGCTCGACGCAGACGGCAACACACTTATTGAAAACCGCCATCTGCTCTCACTCCGCGACCTCAACCGCTCGGAACTCGTCGGCCGAATGCTCGAAGCCGGCATTTCGTCGTTCAAGATCGAGGGCCGGCTAAAAGACGCAGCCTATGTCAAGAACACCGTGGCCGCCTACCGTAAAGCGATCGACAATGCTATCAGCACAGCCCCCGACCTCTATCGCCGCGCCTCGATCGGAGATTCTGAAATAAACTTCGTGCCGGACCTCTCGGAAAGTTTCAACCGCGGTTTCACGACTTATTTCACGACAGCACCCCGGCCGACAGTTCAGATGGCGTCAACCCTTTCGCCAAAATGGACCGGAAAGCCGGTCGGCAAAGTGACCGCATGCAGCCACGGACAGATCCGTATCGACTCAGGCTGTCAGCTTGCCAACGGAGACGGCCTCGGCTATTTCAACCGCCAGGGACTGTTTGTCGGCTTTCGCGCCAACCGCGCCGAAGGCAACATAATAATTCCAGCCTCGCCGCAGAACATCCCGGCAGGAACCGTCCTCTACCGCAACCACAACCGTCTTCGGGAAGAAGCCCTCGCAGGCGACACAGCGCGACGATCGATCCCGCTGACACTCACCCTCCGCACCATCCCGTCCGGCATAGCGCTCGACGCCGCCGACAGCAACGGGAACAGTGTCAGCCTTAGCGAACCGCTTGAACTCGCCCAAGCAAAAAGCCCGCAGTCAGACTCGCGCCGCGATGTGCTCTCTAAAACAGGCGACACAATCTTCTCAGCCTCGGAAATCATTGATCAGGCTGGAAACCTGTTCATCCCGAGATCACGCCTCGCAGCTCTGAGACGGCGCGTACTGGAAAAACTGACAGAAACGATTGTCGCGACCCACCCGTTTGACTATCGGAGAGCGGAACAGGCCGACACACGGATCTCATGGACCGACCGGCTCGACTACCACGACAATGTCGCCAACTCTCTGGCACGTCAGTTCTACACCGACCACGGCATCCGATCAATCGAACCGGCCATCGAGACCGCCGGTCCGAAAGGAAACGAAACGAGAGTAATGACCACCCGCTACTGTCTGCGCCGCGAATTCAACCGCTGCCTGCGCACTCCGGCCGGACGCCAGTGGCACGGTCCGCTCTATCTCGAATCCGGCCCCGACCGCTTCCGTGTCGACTTCGACTGCAAGGAGTGCAGAATGAAAGTCTTCCATCTTCGCGACAATCCTGCGAAGAGAAGGAAGCCATAAACCGATGGAAAATCAGCTGAATCGTTGCACAACTCGGAGTAAATACCTAATTTTGCACATATATAGAAACTTAACTCATAATTCCCTATAACCCCAATCAATCATTTATGAAAAAAGATCGTATTCTTGTAACCGGCGGAACCGGTTATATTGGTTCACATACGGTTGTCGAACTCCAGAATGCCGGATATCCGGTCGTCATAATCGACAACCTGTCAAACTCCAATAAAGATGTACTTGACGGGATTGAACGCATCACGGGACTCCGCCCCGACTTCGTCGAAGCCGACTGCACCGACATGGAAGCCCTTAAGAAACTCTTCGCAGACTATCCCGACATCCGCGGCATCATCAACTTCGCAGCTTCGAAAGCCGTCGGAGAATCAGTGCAGAAACCGATTCTTTACTATCGCAACAACCTCAACACCCTTCTCAACCTGCTCGACCTGATGGCTCCGAACAACGTGAAGGGAATTGTGTTCTCCTCCTCATGCACTGTCTATGGCGAGCCCGACGTGAACCCCGTCACCGAGCAGTCGCCCATCAAAAAGGCTACATCGCCCTACGGAAACACCAAACAGATCTCTGAAGAGATCATCACTGACGTGATCACATCCGGCGCACCCTTCAAGAGCGTCATCCTCCGCTACTTCAACCCCGTCGGAGCGCATCCCTCGGCTGAGATCGGCGAACTTCCCAACGGCGTTCCACAGAACCTCATCCCCTATCTGACACAGACCGCGATGGGCATCCGGAAAGAGCTCAGCGTTTTCGGCGACGACTATGACACCCCCGACGGATCATGCATCCGCGACTATATCAACGTTGTCGATCTCGCGAAAGCCCATGTGATCGCCGTTGAGCGCATGCTCGAAGACAAATCCGACGACCAGATCGAAATCTTCAACCTCGGAACAGGACGCGGCACCTCCGTGCTCGAACTCATCAACACCTTCGAAAGCGCTACTGGCGTAAAAGTGCCCCACAAGATCGTCGGACGTCGCGAAGGCGACATCGAAAAGGTATGGGCCAACCCCGCACACGCAAACAATGTGCTCGGCTGGGTTGCCGACTCGACAATCGAAGACACTATGCGTTCCGCATGGGCATGGCAGTGCAAACTGCGCGAACGCGGAATCATGTAAGAAGAATCTTCTGGTTATATAGATCACCGGAAATGACAATTCTGAAACGAATCTATTTCTTCATAATAGCGTTGGCCGTCGTTCTGTCGGCCAACGCTCAGTCTTTATCCTCGCGACAGGATCCGACGCCTGTCGATTCCGCTGCCACAATAAGCCTTCTGACAGTCGCCCCCGGATGTCAGATCTACGAACTCGAAGGCCACAGCGGACTGCGCATCCGCACAGCCATCGACGACATGGTAGCCAATTGGGGACTGTTTGATTTTAGCGCCCCCAACTTCGTCTACAGATTTGTCAAAGGCGAAACCGACTATTGCGTCGGACTGTGGCCCTACGGTTATTTCATCTCGCTCTATCGTCAGGAAAACCGACGCGTGACAGAGCAGATCCTTGATCTGACCCCAGAGGAAGCGGCCCGTGTCATTGCACTGGTCACGGAAAACCTGCGGCCGGAAAACCGGGTCTACCGCTACAACTATGTCCTTGACAACTGCGCCACGCGTCCGCTCGCAATCGTGGAGGAAGCCATCGGCGACTCAATCATATTCTCCGAAAGAGAGGCGCTGGACGACAACATAGCGACCTTCCGCAACGTAATGCGCACCTATCACCGCAACTACCCGTGGTATCAGTTCGGCATTGACCTCGCCCTCGGCTCAGGCATTGACAGAGAGATCTCGACCCGCGAAACAGGATTCGCCCCGGTCGTGCTTGAGAAAATTGCTGCGACGGCAACTATCGATGGCCACCGTCCGCTCGTCAGGAGCGAGAGAATCGTATCCGACGGCCCTGAAAACGGGACTGCGGAAAAACCTACACCCTGGTATCTCACACCGCTCGCAATCTTCTGGACACTCGCAACCATCTGTCTGATCTACGCCGTCAGATCAATCCGACGCAGAGCATTCTGTCCCTGGATCAACGCCATCTTCTATTCGGTTCTCGGACTCAACGGACTGGTGCTGACGTTTCTGATCTTCGTCTCGTCGCATGAAGCGACCTCCCCGAACTGGAACTATCTATGGGTCAACCCGCTCTGCTTCCTTGTTCCGGCAATGATCAGGATCCCGCGAGTCCGGGGCTTCCTGAGGAACTACATGCGCCTCAACATCTGTCTGATCGCACTCTATGTCATCATCGCACTCTTCGGAATCCAGAGCCCCAATCCGGCCTTCTATCCCATTCTGCTGGCCGATTTCATTCTTTCGTCATCATTTCTTCAGGTCACACGTGAAAATAACAAATAAATTTCGTCTGCTACTGCTGTGTGCCATGACCGCAGCGGCTACCTTCACAACATTCGCCCAGCAAAAAAAATCGCCCCTTGTCGCTGTCATCACGGTCGAAGGACTCACAGGCGAGTATCTGCGGCTGCTTGAATCGACATTCACAGGCAGCGGCTTCAAAAAAATAATGCACTCCGGAGCGTCTATCGACCGGATCGATTTCGGACCCGGACTCGACTACGCCGCCGCTTCGGCTGTTGTCTTCTCCGGCGCCTCGCCGATTGTCAACGGAGTGCCTGCCGACAAAATCTACGACACTTCGACAAAACTTGCCCGTTCGCCGCTCCACAACCCCGCAATGATCGGCAACTTCACCGACGAAACCCTTTCGCCTGAGGCCCTGAAAGTATCGACCGTAGCCGACGAGCTCCGGATCGACTCCGACGGACAGGGACGCGTCTTCGCCGTAGCCCCGAAAGCGACAACAGCTCTTGTCGGAGCGGCCCATGCTGGCAACGGAGCCTACTGGATCAACAACATGACCGCCAACTGGGCCACGACAGCCTACTACAAGGAGATGCCCGTGCCGCTTCGCGACAGAAACTATCTGAACCCGCTCGACACACGCCTCGACACGATGAAATGGACGCCGCTGCTCAAGCTGTCGCTCTATCCCGGAATCACGACCTCCGAAATGCAGAAACCGTTTAAAAACTCATTTCCTCGCAAAGAAGTGCGCCGCGTAAACCGTTTCATCGAATCCCCGCTGGCCAACACTGAAGTGACCGACGTTGCCATTGATCTCATCACAAAACTCAGCCTCGGATCAGCAAAAGCCACCGACATGATCACAATCGGCTACACCATCCCGTCCGACGCCTCGCGAACCGAAACAATCGACAGCTACATCCGTCTCGACCGCGACCTCGAGCGCTTGTTCAAGACTCTCGAACAGGCTTGTCCACAAGGCACAGGCCCGACAATCATGCTCGCCGGACTGCCATCCGACAATGGTTCGGCACCCGACGACAAACGCTGGAACATTCCATCCGGACTCTACTCCGTCAAACGTGCTGTCTCTCTCCTCGGAATCCATCTGATGTCAGTCCACGGCAACGGCGACTGGATTCTCGGCTACCACAACCGACACTTCTTTCTGAACCGAAACCTCATCAAGGACCGCGGACTGAGCCTTCAGGACTTTCGCCGTGAAGTCGCCGACTTTCTCGGACGAATGGCCGGCATCAGCAACGTCATCACGATCGACGACATCCTCGCATCGCGCGCCGGCGACAACCCCGACGCGCTCAAACGCAATACCTCCTTCACCCACGCCGGCGACATAATCATTGAAGTTGCTCCCGGATGGCAGATAATCGACGACGGGACTGGCCGCGCATCCGGCGCTCTACGGCACACCGCGGCCGACATCCCGGCCTTCTTCGTCGCTCCCGGACTGAAACGCCTGCAGATAACGGAAAACACCGACGCACGAATCCTTGCACCGACGCTTTCCCGGCTGCTGCTCATCCGTGCGCCCAACGGAGCTTCCGTGCCGCCCATCAATCTATAATTCAACAACTGATCAAAAAACCACTCCGATTCCACCCAATCCTCAAAACTCCCTGATTCATGAAAACCGACTCACGCAAAGCAATCATCATCATTGGAACAGCCGCAATCGCCGCACCCTGCGCAGCCACAAATTCCGACGCCAGCTCTCCCCGTCAGCCAAACATAATCTACATCATGTGCGACGACATGGGCTACGGTGATCTCGGCTGCTACGGACAGCCCTACATTTCAACCCCACGCATCGACTCGATGGCCGCAAAAGGAATGAAATTCACCCAAGCCTATGCGGGGAGTCCGGTCAGCGCACCGTCGCGTGCGTCCTTCATGACAGGCCAGCATTCAGGCCACTGCGAAGTGCGCGGCAACAAGGAATACTGGCGCAACGTCCCGACTGTCCGCTACGGCGTCAACGAAGAATTCACTCGTGTCGGGCAGCACCCCTACGATCCGGACCACATCATCCTACCCGAGCTCCTGAAACGCAACGGCTATACGACCGGAATGTTCGGAAAATGGGCCGGCGGCTACGAAGGATCCTGTTCTGTTCCGGAAAAGCGAGGAATCGACGAATTTTTCGGATATATCTGTCAGTTCCAGGCCCATCTCTACTATCCCAACTTCCTGAACCGCTACAACCCCGCAATGGGCGACACGGCAACCGTACGTGTGATTCTCGAAGAAAACACACCCCACCCGATGACCGGACCCGGATATGAGCGACGATCCCAGTATTCGGCCGACTTGATCCATCAGGCCGCAATGGACTGGATCGACCGTCAGACCGACGACAAACCGTTTTTCGGCATCCTGACCTACACTCTTCCCCACGCCGAGCTGTATCAGCCCGACGACTCTCTGCTCCAATCCTACCGCGACAAATTCACAACCGACCTGAACTGGGCCGGAGAGCCCTGGTCGCGCTACAACGCAACGACCCACACCCACGCCCAGTTTGCCGCAATGATCACACGCCTCGACACATATGTCGGCGAAGTCCTCGACCTGCTTCACAAAAAAAATCTCGACGACAACACCATCGTAATCTTCACCAGCGACAACGGCCCTCACGAAGAGGGTGGTGCCGATCCGACATTCTTCGGACGCGACGGCGTTCTGCGCGGGCTGAAACGTCAGATCCACGAAGGTGGCATACGCGTGCCGTTCATCGTCAGCTGGCCCGGTCACGTCGAAGAGGGCACAGTCACTGACCAGCCTGTCATCTTCTATGACCTGATGCCGACATTCGCCGACATCGCCGGAATCAAAGACTTCCCCGAAGCATACCGCAACAAGACGAAAGAGATCGACTATTTCGACGGAATCTCATTCCTTCCGACCCTCCTTGGAAAAGAGCAGACCGAAACCCATCACCATCTCTATTGGGAATTCGACGAAACAGATCAGATCGGTGTACGTCAGGGACCATGGAAACTAATTGTAAAAGGTGGAAAACCGGAGCTCTACAATCTCGACACCGACATCCGAGAGCTCAACGACATCGCCGCCGAACACCCCGACAAAGTCAGCGAACTGGTCGAGATCGCACGCCGCGAACACACCCCCAACCCCTACTTCAGCGTAACGCTCCCCTGATCAGAACTGAAAATAGATAAACGGGGCCACATTCTCGGTCATAAACTCGATGACAAGCTGCACAACGACAACAAAAACCAGCAGCTTGACCGCCCACGGAGCCTTGATGAACCAGTTTTCGAGCCGGTCATAGACACGGCTCGGCAGACAGTGTGAGCCTATGATGACGACCATCATCACTGCCCAGACCTTGCGGGCCGTGAAAAACGGCACCACATATTCGAGCGAGAAATTCGTGAAGATATTCTCCACAATCAACCACGAATCCTCCCATGACGCAGCTCTGAAAAAGACAAAAAGAAGCGAGACATAGACCATCGTGAGACCCCACGACAACGCCCTGACAATCCATATGTCCGGCAGGCGGCGCAACATCGGCTGACAAGCCTTGTGGACCGCAAGCCCGACACCGTGCATCGCGCCCCAGAACACGAATTTCCAGGCAGCACCGTGCCAGAGCCCCCCGACAAGCATCGTCAGGAAATTATTGACATACGTGCGCAGCGTCCCTTTACGGTTTCCGCCAAGAGGAATATAGACATAATCGCGAAGCCACGTCGACAGCGAGATGTGCCACCTGCGCCAGAACTCACTGAGATTCCTCGACTTGTAGGGAAAATCGAAATTCTTCATCAGCCTGAAACCCATGATCATCGCAATGCCGATCGCCATATCGCTATAGCCCGAAAAATCGCAGTAGATCTGCATGACATAGCCAATAAGCCCCATCAGCGATTCTAAACCCGAATAGCCGGTCGGGGATTCGAAAATAAGATCATTATATTGCGCTATGTAGTCTGCAATGATAGCCTTCTTTATGATTCCGAGAATAATAAGCCACAGCCCCCCAAACATCTCGTCGGTCGTCGCATGACGGTTCTCGCGTATCTGCGGCAGGAAATAGTCGGCCCGCACAATCGGCCCCGCCACCAGAGCCGGGAAAAACGAGAGGAAGAAAAGATACTCCAGCCACGTCCGGGTCGGACTGACGACTCCTTTATAGACATCGACGATATAGCTGATCGACTGGAACGTATAGAACGAGATTCCGACAGGCAGAATAATGTCGAGCGGCTGGAAATTACCCTCGACCATCATGTTCCAGTTCCACATAAAGAAATTGGCATACTTGAAATAACACAGGATTCCGAGCGAATTGGCAATCGAGGCAAACACACACAGACGCCTCACCCATCGCTTTTCAACCATCACGACAAGCTTCGAAAGAAGCCAGTCGATCAGAGATGTCCCGATCAGAAGCAGGAAGAACCCCCCCGACGACTTATAATAGAAATAGAGACTGAACGCGACAACGAAAGCAACCATCTGCCACAGACGCTTTTTCAGAAGCGCATAGACCGGAATGAATATAATGAACAGAACCCAGAAAAGCCCGCTCGAAAAAATCATCGGGTTATCGGCCTCGAATCTCAGAACCTCACATATGTTATGGAATATATTGCTCATCTCCATTGCTGCTACGTTTTTTTTCATTAAATAATATCTGATCAGTCTGTCGGCGGCTTCAGCGCCATGACCGTTGCCGGACGTCCCGGCGCAGAAGAGCTCGGACGGCGCATCCGGATCGGATGATCCGCATGGAGCGGCATCCACCGCGCGATGCTGTCAAACCAGACCGCAGCCGACTCATAGGTCGGGTGAGCGCCATCCTTCTGGCGGTCAAACTTCATGCCATTCGAAACGAAAAAGCGGCCGGCAGGGACATTGCTCGCGATAAGTTCATTGATTCCCGTGTCCTCCTTCCAGTTCGGCGGACCGATCCAGACATATGGTATATCGCCCAGATCCTTGAGAATCTTCTTGACATAACGGTCGCGGCTCTCAATGATCCCGCGGATAAACAATTCATTTCCACCGAGGCTGACGAAAACATACGTCGGCTTGAACCGGCGCAGAAAATGACGCAGAGTGTCACACTCGGCCCACGTCTTCGTTGTCGAACTATACCATATGACCGAATTGAGCGTATGACCATTTTCCGTCGCATACGCACCCAACCGGCGGTTGAGCCCCTCAAGCATCGAATCTCCAAAAATCAATATACGGTGCGACGCCGTGTCAGACGTCATCTTTTTCTCGACAGGACACACCGCAATCTGCTTCAGCGCGACTGACGCGCCGACATCGGACCTCTCCGGCTCACGGGTCAGCCGCTCTGCGATCGGAGCCGGCTTCAGCGCGATCCCGAACAGCGAGAACCCGTCGGACCATGAAATAATGCAGATCAGAAGCAATGCCACAGACAAAACGCCCCAAAGCCCCAAATAATCCTTTAAGTTTTTCATAGGATCAAAATTTAATTTGCTACAAATTTATCAAATTTTTCTCTACTATACAAAACCGCCCTTCACTTTGTTAAAATTAATTAAATGCCATTTCACAACGCAACAATTCCCTTTCATTACGAAAATAAAAACTAATTTTGCGAAAACTAATCTCTAATCCGGTCATCAAACATGAAGAAAACCCTTTGCTCCGCAGCCGCACTCTTTCTCAGCATCTCTGCAATCCAGTCCGAAGTAGTCAAGTCGCCCGACGGCAATATCGCCCTCGACTTCTCGCTGACCGACAGCGGATCGCCGCAATACTCCATCACATTCAAGAACCGCGACGTGATCAGATCCTCGATGCTTGGAATGAAACTCAAAACCGGCGGAGACCTGACAGAAGGGTTTTCGATCGAAAGAATCGACACCACGACAGTCGACGAGACCTGGCAACCGGTCTGGGGCGAGGAATCTGAGATCCGCAGCCATTATAAGGAATACACCGTCCGTCTGCTTCAGCCGGCAACGAAACGCAGGATGGACATCCGTTTCCGCCTCTTCAACGACGGCATCGGATTCCGCTACGAATTTCCGATGCAGAAGAAACTCAGCTATTTCGTCATAACCGACGAGATGACCCAGTTCGCTATGCCCGGCGACCTGACCGCATGGTGGATCCCCGCCGACAACGACACTCAGGAATATGAATACACCCGCTCGCGCCTTAGCGAAATCCGGAGCCACTTCGATTCGACAGTCAACCCGACCTACAGATGGCAAGGAAAAACCGGACCGGACGACGTCCAGACCGCACTCATGCTCAAAAGCGACGACGGCCTCTACATCAACCTCCATGAAGCAGCCCTCACGGACTACCCCGTCATGCATCTGCGGCTCGACAAAGAATCGCTGACATTCACCTCCCTTCTCGCCCCCGACGCCGCAGGCGATAAAGCCCACATGCAAAGCGACTGCACGACACCCTGGCGCACTGTCATTGTCAGCGACGACCCGCGCGACATCCTCGCCTCGAGAATAACGCTGAATCTCAACGAACCGTGCGCGATCGAAGATGTCAGCTGGATCAGACCATGCAAATATGTAGGGGTATGGTGGGAAATGATCAATCGAATGAGCAAATGGAGCTATACCAGTGACCTGCCCAATATCCATCTCGACAAGGTCGACTACTCGAAAACAAAACCACACGGAAAACATGGTGCGACCACCGAAAACGTCATCCGCTACATTGACTTCGCCGCCAGACACGGATTCGACGCCGTTCTGGTCGAAGGATGGAACATCGGCTGGGAAGACTGGTCCGGCAAGGAAAAAGACGAAGTCTTCGACTTCATAACCCCATATCCCGACTTCGATCTGCCGCGACTGCGCGACTATGCTGCCGAAAAAGGCGTCAGACTGATAATGCACCACGAAACCTCAAGCTCGATCCGAAACTACGAACGCCGCCTCGACGAGGCCTACCGGTTCATGAAAGAAAACGGCTACGACGCCGTCAAGAGCGGCTACGTCGGCAATATTATTCCAGCAGGCAGCAACCACTTCAGCCAATGGACCAACAACCACTATCTCCACGCCGTCAAAAAAGCTGCCGACTACCGCATAATGGTCAACGCCCACGAGGCTGTTCGTCCGACCGGACTCTGCCGCACATGGCCAAACCTCATCGGCAATGAATCGGCAAGAGGCTCGGAATATCACGCCTTCGGAGGCACTAAACCGGGCCACACCGCAATTCTGCCATTCACCCGACTCATAGGCGGTCCGATGGACTACACCCCCGGCCTCTTCGAAAACAACATCTCGAAATACAATCCGAAAAACAAATCGTGGGTCAACACGACAATCGCCAACCAGCTCTCGCTCTATGTGACAATGTCTTCGCCACTGCAGATGGCAGCTGACCTCCCGGAGACCTACGAACGGTTCGCCGACGCATTCCAGTTCATCAAGGATGTCGCTCTCGACTGGGATGCCAGCTACTACCTCGAAGCCGAACCGATGGAATATGTGACGACCGCCCGCAAGGCAAAAGGGAAAGACCAGTGGTTTGTCGGAGGGACAAACGGACTCGAACCGCGCACAGCCGTAGTCGACCTTTCATTCCTTCCCGAAGGACGCCGATTCAACGCGACAATCTATCGCGACAGCAAAGATGCCCACTATATCACAAACCCTCAGAGCTACGTCATCGAAACTAAAAAAATAAACTCAAAAACCCGACTGAAGATCAAAGAAGCCGCCTCCGGAGGATTTGCCATCACAATAACTCCGGCCGACTGACACTCCTCAGCCCCGTCCACGAAAGCTGACCCGACATCAGCAAGCCGACACAACCAGCCCCTCGACCCTCACCTGCCCCGCATCCATAAGCTCACGGATCAGTGGCAGCAGCGATTCGGCGCTGACCGACAGCTGCGAAGCAATGTAGTCGACCGTCGTTGGCCGGGGCTGTCCCGCGATTCTGACGATTTCCCCCATCAGACCACGTCGGTCGGCAACCGGTGGCCGGGCGGCCTTGCGGCGACTGCGGCACACATCGCACGTTCCGCACTCCCGCGCCTCCTCCTCTCCGAAATAATGCAGCATCGTGACCACACGACACTGTTCGCCGTTAAAGACAAACCCCTTCATCGCCTCGATGCGCTTCTCCATACGCTGACGCATATCCTCATAGACACTCCGCGGAAGCTGAACATGCCTGGGCAGCTCACGCGACGTCGTAAGAATCAGATAGGGCGACGTTTTCTGAGGCACATAACTGACGGCATGTCTCCGGCTCAGTTCAAGCAGAGCCTCATAAAGATGCTTCGACGACATCTGCAGACGGCTCGCAAGCAACGTCTCCGAGATATTGACATAATCGGCAAACAGCCCCGTATATGAGCGAAGGATCATCTGAAAGACACGGTCGGCCCTCTCGCTGACATTCAATGAATAAAGCTCATGCTTATCCATCGTGACCATCAGCCTCGAACGCGTCGAGATCTCATCGACATACTCAATGCAGCCCGCGCTTGTCAGCAGACCGAGAGCACTCCGGGCAATCCGCGGATTCAGACGGAAACGCTCGCAGAAAAGCGTGAAATCAAACTCCTCCATCCGGCCGTAGCCCGACCCGACAGCTATCTCCAGAAAATTGCAAGCCAGCTCATAGACACGCCTAATCGTATCCTTATCCGGAAACGCCTCATTAAGGCGCCGCGTCAGCGTAGCCTTATCCGCCGCCGAAGCAATGACAACCGCAAAAGCCGGCTCCCCGTCGCGGCCTGCACGGCCAGCCTCCTGATAGTACTCCTCGAGCGACGACGGAAGATCGACATGGACGACCGTCCTGACATCTGGCTTGTCAATACCCATTCCGAAAGCATTCGTCGCCACAATCACCCGCGTCTGACCCGACTTCCATCTGTTCTGACGGTCATTTTTCTCCTCCGCCGACAGACCTGCATGGTAGAACTCCGCGGATACCGACTCAGCGACAAGCAGCTCGGCAATCTCGCGCGTGCGCTTGCGCGACCGGACATAGACGATCGCACTCCCCGAAGTGTTGCGCAAAACCCTGAGCAGCATATCCTGCTTATGGTCGGCAAAACGGACGATATAGGAAATATTGCTCCGGGCGAAACTCTTGACAAACATGCGCCGTCCGCGGAATTCAAGACGATCCATGATGTCGGCGCTCACCTCTGGAGTAGCCGAAGCCGTCAGCGCCATCATGCGCGCCTCCGGAAACCGGCGGCGCAACTCGGCGATGCGGAGATACGAGGGGCGGAAATCATATCCCCACTGCGAAATGCAATGAGCCTCATCGACAACGATCAGACTGACATCCATACGCCCGAGCTCATCGACAAAACTCTTCGACTGAAGCTTTTCGGGCGAAAGATAAAGCATTTTGGCATGTCCGAACCGACAGCGGTCCATTGCAAGCCTCTGCTCGCTCCGCGACAGACCCGAATGGACCACACACGCCCTGATCCCGCGCGAACGAAGATTGTCGACCTGATCCTTCATCAGCGAGATCAGAGGAGTGACAACAAGCGTCAGACCCGGAAGAATCATCGCCGGAATCTGAAACGTCAGAGACTTGCCCCCGCCTGTCGGAAGCAGCCCGAGCGTGTCCTCTCCCCTGAGCACAGACTCAATGATCGGAAGCTGGAGCTCGCGAAACGAATCGTAGCCCCAGTATTTCTTAAGAACCGAATGAGGAGTGGGAGACTGCGTCATGAATCGCTCTACTTGCGGGGACGGATGCTCTTGATCAAGAGCTGGATCGACGACGAAGCACTCTGATGCTTGTTGTCCTCGATCGTATAGCAGATATCAAACGGCTTCTGCGAATGCACATGATCGAAATGCTCGGCCATGTTGAACGCGATTCCGTGAAACACCTTTCCCGACGTATCGTCGACCAGCTCGAACTTGATATGTTCGAGATTCTTGCCGACAAGCTTGCTCGTGCCGAAATCCATCACACCGCGCGTGCAGAAGATCGGACGGGTATTGCCCGGACCGAACGGGTTGAAACGGCGCAGCGTCGCGATAAACGCCGGAGTGATCTGCGAAAACGTTATGTAAGCGTCGATGTCGAGCTGCGGTTCAAGCTGGCTGGGGCGGATGTTGGCGGCGACATACTCCTCGAACCGTCTTATGAACTCTGGAATATTCTCCTCCTTGAGCGAAAGCCCGACAGCATAGGGATGACCGCCGAAATTCTCAAGAAGATCACGCGTCGAATCGACGGCCTTGTAGATGTCGAAGCCCTGCACCGAACGGCTCGAACCGGTTGCAAGACCGTTGGCAAGGGTCAGAACGACCGAAGGCTTATAGTATAGTTCGGTCAGTCGCGAAGCGACGATCCCGATGATGCCCTTGTGCCAGTCCTTGTTGTAGATGACAATCGACTTGCGGTCCGACAGCAGTTCGCCGTGGTGTTCGAGAATACTGTTGGCCTCCTCAGTGATCCGTTTGTCAAGCTCCTTGCGGTCTTTGTTGTACTGATCGATAGCCTTACCCTTCTCATAAGCGTCGCTGACATCGCGCGCCACCAGAAGTTCGACAGCCTCAGCCCCACTCTGCATACGGCCGGAAGCATTGATGCGCGGACCGATCTTGAAAATGACATCGCTGATCGTGATCTCCTTTCCCATGAGCCCGCATATCCTGATGATCGCCCTCAGGCCCATGTTAGGATTCATGTTAAGACGGCGTAGGCCGTGATAGGCCATGATACGGTTCTCGTCAACCATCGGGACTATGTCGGCCGCGATGCTGACTGCAACCAGATCGAGCATTCCTTCCAGATCGCCCGTAGGGATTCCGTTGCTCTGTGCGAAGCCCTGCATGAACTTGAAACCGACGCCGCATCCCGAAAGATGGGGACACGGATAGCTCGAGCCTTCGAGCTTCGGATTCAGGATTGCGACCGCCTGAGGCAGTTCGTCGTCAGGAACATGGTGGTCACATATGATAAAATCGATTCCGAGAGATTTCGCATAGGCGATCTCCTCATTGGCCTTGATTCCGCAGTCAAGTATGATGATCAGTTTCACACCCTGCTCGGCGGCCATATCGATGCTCCTTCTGGAAATCCCGTAGCCCTCATCGTAGCGGGTCGGAATATAGTAATCGATATTGGAGTAGTACTGGCGAAGATATTTGAACACCAACGCCACAGCGGTGGTGCCGTCCACATCATAGTCGCCAAACACCATGATGCGTTCCTTCCTTCCCATAGCTTTGTTGAGCCGCCCGACCGCTTTGTCCATGTCGGGCATCAGAAACGGGTCGTAAAGATCCTTGAGCGACGGATGGAAAAACTTCTCCGCCTCTTCAAGCGTAGTCACGCCGCGCTCTACCAGCAACTGACTGATAGGCGGACAATTGGAAAATTCTTTAGCTAACTGCGATTCTGATTTTTGCTCTTCGTAAGTAAGGGGTGCATAATTCCATTTACTTGTCATTTATGTCGTTTTTTATTTTTTGCTTTGCTGTCCGCCCCCTTACAGCTGACAATGCTGACGCGGCGGAGGAAGGAAGGAGAAAAGAGGATCGAATGTTCTCAGACAGCTTCCCATGGACAAAACGGAGGAGAGAACCCACGGCACTGTCATGCCACGCCGAGTGAAGAATTTCAAAACAAAACACTCATTGGTTCGAAATGATACTATTTCAGCGTTCTCGCAAAATTACACAAAAAATCCCGCATTTTCGGTCCTATTTTTATTAAATATGCTTTAATTGATTTGACAATTCAATGACAACTCCGACTTGAAGGCAACCTGACAGGCAGTCACTGCTTAGTCCCGGTTCCGACAAAAAGAGTAAAAGAAAACCGATGCAGCTCCATTGAAGGACTCCGCATCGGTTTTTTATCTATAAAAAACAACCTATTTCGTGCTGGCCGATATAATTATCACAAAGAAACCGACCATGAGCATCGCACTCACAAGACAGATAATCAGACCGGCCAAGGCAAAACTTTTCGGGCGGCGCGACAACCCGATACAGGAGCACACAAACCCGACGAGCCAACATCCCCACCCGTAAATTGGCACCAGGCAGGTAACCGCCGACAGAACCGAGAAGACAAATCCGATCAATCCGATCGCGTTCGCATTCTCTCCCGACGTCACCTCTCCGGCAAAAGGAGGAGGCGGTGGCGGCGGTGAGACCGTTGACGACGGCCGTGCGGGCGGTGGAGCGGGAATATTTTCCTGCTCTACCACGGGGATCGGAGGAGGTTCGTCCATTCGGGGATCGTAGCTGTCCATTTCGCTTATTCCTTATGATTATCCACAATAGTGGGGACCCGTCCTGCAGCTGACTTTTCAGTTGTTCAGTTCAGGCAGCTTACTTCTTAAGCGCGCAGGAAGCGCATTTTTCGGCGATTTCAGTGAAGAAATCGTTGCCCTTGTCGTCGACAAGGATAAATGCGGGGAAGTTTTCTACTTCGATTTTCCAGATCGCCTCCATGCCGAGTTCAGGATACTCGAGAAGCTCTACTTTCTTGATGCTGTTCTGGGCGAGAATTGCCGCCGGACCGCCGATCGATCCGAGATAGAAACCGCCATGCTTATGACAGGCGTCAGTCACCTGCTTGCTGCGGTTGCCCTTCGCGATCATGATCATTGAGCCTCCGGCTGACTGGAACTGATCGACATACGAATCCATACGGCCGGCAGTTGTCGGACCGAACGATCCGGAAGCCATTCCTGCGGGCGTTTTGGCCGGACCGGCATAATAGATCGGATGGTTCTTCAGATATTCGGGCATCGGCTCGCCACGGTCGAGTCTCTCTTTGATCTTCGCGTGGGCAATGTCGCGGCCGACGATAATGGTGCCGTTGAGCGACAGGCGTGTCGAAACCGGATATTTCGAGAGTTCGGCGAGAACATCAGCCATCGGACGATTAAGATCGATTGAAATGACATCTCCCTCGCCCCCCCTGCGCATCTCTTCAGGGATGAGTTCGCCGGGATTCGCATCGAGTTTTTCGAGCCAGATACCGTCGCGGTTGATCTTCGCCTTGATATTGCGGTCGGCAGAGCAGCTGACGCCGAGACCGACAGGACACGATGCCCCGTGGCGCGGCAGACGGATCACACGGATGTCATGAGCGAAATACTTGCCGCCGAACTGGGCGCCGAGACCGATTTTGCGGGTCTCTTCGAGCAGCTGTTTTTCAAGTTCGCGGTCACGGAACGCGTGTCCGAGTTCATTGCCTTCCGAAGGAAGATTGTCGTAATATTTGACCGAAGCCTTCTTGACAGTCGCAAGGTTCATTTCTGCCGATGTGCCGCCGATAACGATCGCGATATGATAGGGAGGACATGCGGCTGTGCCGAGCGTCTTCATCTTCTCGACGAGAAACGGAACGAGAGTCTTCGGATTGATCAGAGCCTTGGTTTCCTGATAGAGATACGTCTTGTTGGCCGATCCTCCGCCCTTGGCAACGAAGAGGAATTTGTATTCGTCACCGTCAACAGCATAGAGATCGATCTGAGCCGGAAGATTGCAGCCTGTATTGACCTCGTCATACATGTTCAGAGGCGCGTTCTGGGAATAACGGAGGTTATTCTCTGTGTAAGTGTCATAGACACCCTTCGAGAGCTTCTCTTCGTCGTGGCCGCCGGTCCAGACATTCTGACCTTTCTTGCCGATGACGATAGCCGTGCCCGTGTCCTGGCAGAACGGCAGCTGGCCCTTGGCAGCTACTTCTGCATTGCGGAGCATTGTAAGAGCCACAAATTTGTCATTGGCACTTGCTTCCGGATCGCGGAGAATCTTGGCCACCATTTCGTTATGCTCGCGACGAAGCATAAAAGCATTGTCATGGGTAGCCTGACGGGCAAGGACTGTCAACGCCTCGGGATCGACCACAAGCATCTCGCGATCGCCCCATTTTTCAACTTTGACGTAGTCGGATGTCAGGTGATAATATTCCGTAGTGTCAGCCGACATCGGAAACATTTCCTGATATTTGAACGGTTTCGTTGCCATAGATGGGAATGATAATCTTTAGGGTTAATAAACTTTCCCACAAATATAGCTATTTTTTTTCGTTCCGAACGAAATTTTTTCCGATTTATCGACCCTCCGTCGCCCGTTTATTCCTGTTTGCTCTTTATCCTCAGATCATGGATAATGAGCCTTTTGTCCACATCTCAGCGACGGGTGACGGCAAGGAATCCCGAAGGAACAGGAGTCGAGAAATCCATAAGCTCTCCGGTCATCGGATGCTTGAACCGGAGCGTCCGCGCGTGAAGGGCCAGACGGTGAAGCGGCGATGCCTGCGCGCCATACTTTCTGTCGCCCGAAATCGGATGGCCAAGATCATTCATGTGGACACGGATCTGATTCTTGCGGCCGGTGTCGAGCTCAAGCTCCATCAGACTGAAACGGCCTCCGTGCTGAACACGTCGGTAGCGGGTGACTGCAAGCTGGCCTTTTTCGGGGTCATCTGTCGAATAGACCTCATAGCGCGAGGTTTCGGCAAGATAGCTGCGCACGACTCCATCCTCCTGCTCTACAATACCCTCGACAACCGCGACATAGATGCGGTTCAGGACCATATTGTTCCAGTTGTGCTGCATGCGCCGCTTCGCTTCCTCGCTTTTCGCAAACATCATCAGCCCCGAGGTGTCACGGTCAAGACGGTGAACGATAAAGATCTTGTTGAGCGGATTGGCCCATTTCACATAATCGCGCAGAATCGAATACGCAGTCCCGTCGGGAGTCTTGTCATTGCCCATCGACAGAAGGCCGTAGCCCTTGTTGACCACGATTATATCATCGTCCTCGTAGACAATCTTGAGGCGACGGTTATAAAACACTCGGAACTCGCGCGTAAAATTGACTTTCACAACGTCGCCCGACTCGAGCTGGAGATCGAACTGGCGCTCCGGCTTTCCGTTGACTGCCACCTGATTGTGGGCAAGCAGCTGCTTGACGACAGTCCGCTTGCGGTCGGGAAGCGACTGGATCAGATGGTCAAGCAGACGCGACGGCTGCTCTACTGGAAATTCCTTGATTATATCGGGTGCCACTCCGCCGCGGCGGCGCGGGCTGCTGTTTTGATTTCGGGCCATTTAGAGGGGTGTTTCTAAAAATTTTTTTATTTCTTTGTGCGGCGCGATGCGGTCACGCGGCGAGCAGTTGTGCGCCGCGGCTTCGAATCCTGCTCCTCAACGATCTTCATGCACTCCTCATGGGTCAGAGCCGAAGGATCGGCAACCGTTTTCGGAATCTTATAGTTGCCTTTCTTATAGCAGATATAGACCCCATAGCGCCCGTTGAGAATCTGAAGATCCTCATCCTCGGGAAACTCCTTGACAACCTTCTTACTGTCGGCCTCCCGCTTGGCATTTATCAGCGCAATCGCCTCATCAAGCGTCACTTCCATCGGCGAAAGATCCTTCGGGAGCGAAACGAATTTGCCGGCATGACGGACATAAGGGCCGAAACGGCCTACGGCAACCGACACTTCCGCATCCTCGTAATCCCCGAGGACACGCGGCAGTTCAAACAGCTTAAGCGCATCCTCAAGAGTAATGTCGAAAACCGACTGTTCCTTTCGGAGTGAGGCAAAACGGGGCTTCTCCTCATCGGTGCTCTCACCGATCTGCACGACAGGGCCGAAACGGCCGATCTTGACCGAAACCGGCTTGCCGCTCGCCGGATCCGTACCGAGAACCCGCTCGCCGACCTTATGCTCAAGACGCATTTCGTTGGCTCGCTCCACCTCCGGATGGAACACCTCGTAGAAATCTCCGATCTCTTTCTTCCACTTGGCCTGACCCTCGGCGACAAGGTCGAAACGCTCCTCGAGATCCGCCGTGAAATTATAGTCGAGGACCTTCGGGAAGTGCTCGGTCAGAAATTCATTGACAACTACACCGATATCCGTCGGCATCAGCTTTCCTTTGTCAGCTCCCGTATTGGCAGTGAGAGTGGACTCCGCCACCGTTCCCTTGGCGAGAGTCATCGTCTTATAGTCACGGGGCTCCCCGCTCAGATCGCTTTTCGTCACATACTCGCGCTGCTGGATGGTCGAAATCGTCGGCGCATAAGTCGACGGACGGCCGATTCCGAGTTCCTCCATCTTCTTGACGAGCGAGGCCTCGGTGTAGCGTGGCGGATGCTGGGTGTAGCGTTCGGTGGCATTCATCTCCGCAAGCGAAAGCTCTTCACCGCAGCTGACCTTCGGAAGCATTCCTTCCGGCATTTCCGTTGATGCATCGTCCGAACCCTCACTGTACACTCGCAGAAATCCATCGAAACGCACAACCTCGCCCTGACCGACAAAATTCTCGCTGCGGGTCGACGGCTGGATCTCGACCGTAGTCTTCTCAAGCTCGGCATCAGCCATCTGAGATGCGATCGTACGCTTCCAGATCAGAGAATAGAGGCGACTCTCCTGCGAAGTCCCATCGATCGTATGACGGTCGATATATGTCGGACGGATCGCCTCATGAGCCTCCTGTGCACCTTTCGACTTCGTATGGTAGTTTCTTACTTTCAGATACTCTTCTCCCATCTCGGCCTTGACCTCGTTGGCGATCGACGCAAGTGCAAGCTTCGAGAGGTTGAGCGAGTCCGTACGCATATAGGTGATATGTCCCGCCTCATAGAGATGCTGGGCCACCATCATCGTCTGCGAAACCGTAAATCCGAGCTTGCGGGCTGCTTCCTGCTGAAGCGTCGAAGTCGTAAACGGAGGTGCCGGCGACTTCTTCACCGGGCGCACTGTCACATCCGACACGCTGAATCCGGCCGACGAACAGTCTTCCAAGAACTTACGAGCCTCACTCTCTGTCGACAGACGGCGCGAAAGCTCCGTCTTCACAGCCTGACCGTCGGGAGTCAGAAAACGGGCAGTCACACGGAAATATGGTTCCGACTTGAAATTGCGGATCTCGATCTCGCGCTCGACGATCAGACGGACGGCAACCGACTGCACGCGGCCGGCCGACAGCGCCGGCTTGATCTTCTTCCACAGAACCGGCGACAGCTCGAACCCGACAATCCGGTCGAGCAGACGGCGGGCCTGCTGCGCGTCAACAAGATTCAGATCGATCTCTCGCGGATTTTCAATAGCGCTCAGGATCGCAGGCTTCGTAATCTCATGGAACACGATGCGGCGTGTCGTCTCTGGCTTCAGCCCGAGCACCTCATAGAGATGCCACGCTATAGCCTCTCCCTCGCGGTCCTCATCGGATGCGAGCCACACCATCTTTGCCTGCGACGCCGCCTTGCGAAGCTTATCGACAATCTCGACCTTATCGGCCGAAACCTCATATTCCGGCTCAAAGGAATGGTTGCCGCCAATTGCAAAGTCTTTTTTGCTGAGATCGCGGATATGCCCGCAACTCGACATTACCTTAAAGTCTTTCCCTAAAAATTTTTCAATAGTTTTTGCCTTGGCAGGCGACTCCACTATAACGAGATTGTTGATTGATGCCATTTTATTTCATATGCAAGTCAGAGAGCGCGCAGGTCCGCACCCTCTGAGACTTTTTTTTACTTGAATCGATTTCGGCGACAAAATTATGAAAAGTTATTCATAATCTTATCCGCCGAAATGAATTTTTAACATTTAGAGAATCTTCCGGCTCGGAGCGACAGCTACTTTCTGACCATCATTCCGGACGCGACTTCGCCAGCTGCCTGCGTTCCGCGGCTGACTGAAGCTATTGCCAGTGCGAACGCGATCGTATTGCCCGGGCCATTGCCAGTCACAAGCGTATCAAGCGCCACAACCGGATCGCCAGTCATCTCGCCGTCTTCGACCATCGACTCGAATCCGGGATAGCACGTGGCCTTACGGCCGCTGAGAATTCCGAGAGGAGCGAGCACTACTGCCGGAGCCGCACAGATCGCCGCAATCCGGCCACCGTTGCTATAATGTGCCGTCAGCATCCCGCTCAGCTTTTCACATGAAGCAAGATTCGAAGCTCCAGGCATTCCGCCCGGACAGATAAGCCATTCTGTCCCCGGGTCGAGCTCCACATCGTCGATCACGCGGTCGGCCGTCACGACAACACCATTGGCTCCCGTTGCCTGGCCGTCCGGATTGATTGCAACCGTATTGACCGTCATGCCGCAGCGGCGGAGCACGTCAACCGTTGCGATTGCCTCGATTTCTTCAAATCCGTCGGCAAGGAAAAGATAAGAATGTTTCATATCGGATATTTATATATGTTTGTTGATAGACTTGTTGGTTACGCCCGGACGGGGCCTGACTGCGTGTGTCCTCCTGCAAAGATAGGAAAACTTTGTGACTTAATAACCATTGGCCTCTGCCGAAGTTCACTCAACATAACACATTTCTATATGGCCGATCAGAAGATCCGCCGAAAACTGAACCGGGACACGGCTCTGAGAATCGATCAGACAAGTGACCGGATAGCTGTCGGGCACACCGTTGTAGGTATACTGAAAGACTATCTTATAGGCACGGGTGGACCCCCCCATAGCTATAGTCTGTCATCCCCTCATAGGTGACATACAGCGGCTTGTCTGCCCCATCGGCCACAATCGGAATCGTCAGACGCTCGCCCGCACTCATCGAAGGGAAATCAAGCTCTTTCGCATAATAGAATATACTGAGCATATTCGACGTGATTGTGACAGCCTCCATCGTCTCCCGACTTGCGTCGAGCGTCCCCCCGCCATATATATCCTTGAAACGGGCTGGCGAACCTGCCGAACCGACTTCCGGCTTGCTGTAGACTCCCTGCAGCGAATTGATCATTTCGCGGCTCACACCCGACGTGGGCACGAACGTCGCTGAAAGCGAACTGTGAACAGTGTAGATCCGGCCTCCCCACGGAATACTGTGTCCCTCAAGCGTCCCGTAGAATCCAGAACCGGCCGTATGGTAAGTGACATAGCCGTGACCGGCCACCTTGTTTATCAGTCCCCAATGGTAGACAACATCGTAGCTGACACTCGTTCTCGGAATATCGGGCATCGCGCTGGACGCTGCGACAGCAAGCAACCCAGCAAAAACAGTCAGAATCGTGCGTTTCATAATAATATCATTGACATAAGAATACATACATCATAGTATATTATACTCTCTAACGCCCCCGGCCCGACTATTGTTTCCCCCAAAAAACGACAAGCCGTTTCCGAGCTGGTGGCCACCGGCTCAGAAACGGCTGAAATATCTATCGTGACAACTTACCCGATCAGCTCTGGTGAGTCGGGCGCAACAGATCGTTGACTGTTTTTACAGGATTGAACGTAGCGATCGGCACTTCGACAAAAGCTGTGTTCCAGTCGCTCATCGCACCGTTCCACAGCCCCGGAAGCTCCATTGCGCGAAGCTCTTTGCCGTGGCTCGACTTCGACGAAATGAAACCGGTGTCCGGATCGACATAGCGCGTCAGATCATACTTGTCTCCGTTGCGGTCCTTGATATAGCACACCAGATCCACCGGATTAAAATGGGTTGCCGAAGCCACCATCTCTTTATAACACTCATTCGTCGGATCGATCTGAGTGCTTTCAAGAATCTGGAGCGAAGCCGAACCGTCGCGGTTAAACGCGATAAACGGACCGCCGCCGGGTTCGCCCTCATTCTTCACCATTCCGCAGACACGCAGCGGACGATTCAGCTTCTCATGGACATACATCGCCACATCCGTATCATTCATTCCGTCAATCGAACGGTCGGAAATCGAGAATGCCGTGTGAAGGAAATGCAGCATTTCCTGCAGAGTGCCGCGGTTATAATCGCCCGTGGCAAGCTGCTGCAGATAAGACTCGATCTGGTCGTGGAGACGGATCAGATAACCCCCGAGCACCTGCTTGTATCTGACAGTAGGCTCTCTGAGCAAATCAGGCACGACATTGTCGATATTCTTGATGAAGACAACCGTCGCGTCAATATCATTGAGATTTTCGATCAGCGCGCCGTGACCGCCCGGACGGAACAGAAGATGCCCATCCTCATGAAACGGCGTATTGTCCGGATTGACTGCGACCGTATCCGTCTGCGGCTTCTGTTCGCTGAGCGAAACATGATAGTTCACCCCACGTTCTGCACCCATCTTCGGAGCGACCTCAGCGATCTTCTCCTCGAAGAGCCTGCGGTGGTTGGCCGAAACCGTGAAATGCATCTTGACATCGCCGGATCCGTTGGCCGCCGTCTGCGCACCCTCGGCCAGCTGCTCCTCGATCGGAGTACGGCTTCCCGCTGCATACGAATGAAACTTCAGCAGGCCCTTCGGCAGACCGCCGTAATTCATGCCCTCCGGCTTGATGATCGCAGCGATCAGTTCTTTCAGACGGCCTTCCGACTTCAGCTCCCCGACACTTTTGCCATAGAGTGCCGACGTCGTCGCGTTAAGATCGTCGATAAATGCAATCTTTTCGATCTCGGCGACCAGACGGGCCACATCCGAACCCTCCGCCGGAACCTCAGCCTCTCCGTCGACAAACTCAAACAGAGCCTTGAACATGCGCGACGCCGCCCCAGAAGCAGGAACAAACTTACAGACATCCCCGCCATCGGCCAGAAACGACTTCCAGCGATCAATCGATTTTTCCTCTTCTTCTGCAGAAAGGACCTCGATTCCTTGGCCCTGGCGTGCGGCACTTTTGATTTTCAGATAAGGGAAACCGGTCTTAAAACGGTTCAGCTGAGCCTCAACTTGAGAGGCATCCATGCCACGCTCTTCGGCGTAGGCGAGGTCTTCAGGGCTTAACATATTAAGATTCTTTTAATTTATTATGAATGGTTATTTATTATAGTCAGTTTTCATGGACAGTATTTTCCCAACGCCAAAGCTACGAATTTTTTTGCTAATTTCAATTCCCTCGCCATCATTTTTCATTGCCGGAGATTAAGATTTGGAGATTTCTGCTTAAATTTGCACCCTGAATCAAACCCCGGAATTTTCCGGAATCACCATTTTTTCTTTCCTATGTTGAACTATATAATCTGGAACGCAAACCCCGAAATAATCTCAAACCCCATATCCGTTCGCTGGTATGGAATGATGTTTGCCCTCGGATTCCTGATTGGCTACGAAATCGTCGCACGCATGTTCAGACATGAAGGGGCTCCCGAACGTTGGCTCGGAATCCTTCTCATGTGGACTCTGGCCGGCACCGTCATTGGCGCACGCCTCGGCCACGTTTTCTTCTACGAATGGGAATACTACGGCGCCCACCCGGCCGAAATCATCAAGATATGGAATGGAGGCCTCGCATCCCACGGCGGCACCATCGGCGTTATTATCGGAGTCCTTTGCTTCTCTTTTTTCACAACGAAGCGAAGCCCTCTCTGGACTTTCGACCGGCTCGTCATTCCGATTGCCCTCGTCGGAGCCATGATACGCACCGGCAACCTCATGAACTCCGAAATCTTCGGCGGTCCGACAACCCTCCCATGGGGCATGTGGTTCGTCAGATCACGCGAATGGCATGCCATGTATGAAGGCATCGCATGCCACCCCACACAGATCTACGAAGCCCTATGCTATCTGACACTCTTCGCAATCCTGATGTGGATGTACTGGAAAAAGAATCTCGAAAGCCGTCCAGGACTGATATTCGGTGTCTTCCTGATCGGAATCTTCCTCCCGAGATTCCTCATCGAATTCATCAAAAACGACCAGGTCGCTTTCGAAGCCGACATGATCCTCAACATGGGACAGCTGCTTAGCATCCCGTTCATCCTGCTCGGAGTCGGAATGGTGGTCTACGCGATGATGCGCCCGAAAGTCCCCCTCTCATTCCCCGACCGATTTGCCGACGAGACCGACTCTAAGAAGCCCGGAAAAAAATAAGAAACTGATTCGATTTGAAGGTTCCACCGTCCACTCCTTCTTATTGTTAACAACGGTTTAAAGCCAGACACCCCCACCTCTAACGACTATGGCAGAGATAATATTCATCAGCGGCATAGACACCGACGCCGGAAAAACCTACGCGACCGCCCACCTTGCGACCATCCTTGCAAAAGAAGGTCGATCCGTAATAACCCAGAAATTCATCCAGACCGGTTGCGTCGGATCTTCCGAAGACATCCTAATGCACCGGCATCTGACAGGCTCCGGACTCCTCCCGGAAGACCTCGACATGACGACCGCGCCTGTCATCTTCTCCTACCCCGCCTCCGCCCAGCTCGCCGCTAAAATGGACGGAAAAGAGATCGACCTCGACGTAATCGACAGAGCATCCTCACGCCTCGCCGATCGCTACGACACAGTCCTCATCGAAGGCGCGGGCGGACTGATGGTCCCGATAACAGACACATACTTCACTATCGACTACATCGCCTCGCGACGACTCCCCGTAGCTCTCGTAACCAACGCCACACTCGGTTCGATCAACCACACAATCCTCTCGCTCGAAGCCCTCGCGGCAAGAGCCATACCGCTCCACAGCATCCTCTACAACACCCACTTCGACTCGACCGATCCGACAATTGCCGCCGACACGCGACGCTTCATCTGTCAGTATGTCTCACGCCTTTTCCCCGGAACACCCGTAATCGACATACCATCGTTTCAACCCAGCAACGGAGAATAAAACCTATGACCAGAAGCCTAATCGAAATCTCTATTCCGAAAGAGGTCCTATCCTCCCTGCCCCCCGTCCGGTTCGCCGGACGAGTTTCAGTCATTGACTCCCCGGCCATGGCCCGTCAGGCAATCGCATTCCTCTCATGCCAGGCAGTCGTCGGCTTCGACACCGAAACTCGGCCAAACTTCAGAAAAGGACAGAACCACACCGTCTCTCTAATTCAGATCTCGACAGCTGCCCACGCATTTCTTTTCCGGATCAACAAAACCGGAATAATCCCCGAGCTACGCCAGTTCCTCGAAAACCCCGACGTCGCAAAGATCGGACTCTCTCTCAAAGACGACTTCCATAACCTCCACAAAATCTGCCCGTTCGACCCGCAGGGTTTCATCGAGCTCCAGAACCTCGTCAAAGAATACTCGATCACCGACGCAAGTCTTCAGAAAATCTTCGCAATCCTCTTCGGAGAGCGAATCAGCAAAGGGCAGCGACTCAGCAACTGGGAAGCCATCCAGCTGACCGAAGCCCAGCAGACATACGCGGCCATCGACGCATGGGCTTGTCTGAAAATCTTCACCCACCTCAAAGCCGGACTCTTCATCCCCGACCAGTCCCCCTACATAGTCCACGAACCTGAACAACATCCCTGATAAGGCGCGACTACATTTTTTTTTCAAAAATAATTGCCGATTCATTTGGCAATTTATTTTTTGTTTGTACATTTGCAGTGTTGTACGACACTACAACACCGCAACAACACATTTCTAACCATACCCCCACCCAACATCATCTCCCTATGAAACGTACATTCCAATTCCTCGCACTCCTTCTCCTCAGCCTCTCATGCGCAACAGCCAACGCTCAGTTGCTCTGGAAAGTAACCGGAAAAGATGCAGCCGCTCCATCGTGGATATTCGGCACTCACCACCTCGCCCCGCTATCGGTCCTCGAATCGACCCCCGGATTCGACAACGCCTTCGCCTCTGCTGAAAAAGTCTACGGCGAAGTCGACATGTCGGTTCTCGAAGACCCATCGACACAGATGAAAATGGTCAGCCATGTGCTCGCTCCCGCCGACAGCACTCTAAGCAAGGTCCTCGACCCAAAGACCCTCGCCTCCATAGACCGACTCCTCGCCGAAGGAGGACTCCCGGTCAATTCCGCAGCCCTCGAAGCCCTAAAACCTGCCTCCGTCTCAAACACAATCGCCGTCGTTCTCTCTCGCAAGGCCCTCCCCGAATCAAACCCCGAAGAACAGCTCGACAAATCGATCCAGACAATGGCTCGTGAAGCAGGAAAAGAAGTCCTCGGACTCGAATCTGTCGAATCACAGCTCCAGCTCCTATTCGGCGCTCCTATCTCATCACAGGCCGACGCTCTGAAAAAAATCCTCGAAGATCCCGACAAGACCGTTCGCCAGATCCATGCTCTCGCCGACACATACATGGCTGCCGACCTCAACGGACTCGCCGAACTGATCGCCGAAGCCCAGACCGACGGAATGACGGAAGAAGACGCCCGCATGCTCCTCGAAAACCGCAACCGCGCATGGCTCGACATCCTGATCGGCGCAATTCCGACCGCGTCAATCCTCATCGTCGTCGGTGCCGGACACCTTCCGGGCGACACCGGACTCATTAGCCTCCTGCGCAACGCAGGCTACACCGTAGAACCCGTTAAATAACCAACCTAAAAACCACACCGGTCATGATCTCGCTCTGCAATCTTACCTACGCCTACAGAAACCGAAAAGACTTCTACGCCATCACCGACATGACAGCCGACATAACGCCAGGCATCCATCTTCTGCTCGGTGAGAACGGAGCCGGCAAAACGACACTCCTCCATCTGATCGCCGGACTCCTGATTCCCGCCGACCCCGAACAATGTCTTGTCGAAGGTATGGCTCCGGGCCGACGCGACCCGGCCCTCATGCAGCGCATCTTCTTCGTCAGCGACGACATGAAGTTCCCATTCCCGACAATCAACGAAATGGTCAGACTCCACGCCCCGTTCTTCCCCTCCTTCGACCACGAAATGCTTCGCCACAACCTCGAGACATTCGGAATGAACGGCGACGAACCGATCGACTCCTTCTCGCTCGGCAACCGAAAAAAAGCGATCCTCGCCTACGCCCTTGCTCTGCGTCCCGACGTACTCCTGCTCGACGAACCGGCCAACGGACTCGACATTACCGCAAAACAGCTGATCCTGTCCCTTATGTCCGAATGCATCGACGAATCGCAGACAGTCATCCTCTCCACCCACACCGTCGCTGACTTCATGCAGCTCTTCGACTCCGTCATCCTCCTCTCTGCAGGCCGGCTCATCCTCAACATGCCCGTCTGGGAAATTGTCGAACGAATCGACTTCGTCACAGAAACCATGCCCCCGGCCGACGCGCTCTACATCGAACAATTCTTCGGACGCTTCCGCGCCATTTTACCGCGAAGACCCGGTTCGCCTCTGACCGACATCGACTATCTACTCCTCTACAACGGTCTCCAGAACGTATCAAGCCGACATTCGATTATAAAACTACTTTCCGAAACAGACTCATGACACAATCCCGCAAACTTTCATTCCGGCGGATGATGATGGTCGTCCGCTTCTACATGCCATCCTTCAGACTCGCATTAATTCTATATCCCGCCGTCAGCCTGACAATCGGCATCCTGACAACCCTTCTCAACCAGTGGGAATTAGGTATCTTTTTCTCCGGACTCCTGTCCCTCATCCTGTCGGTAATGCTCTACTTCTTTCCCCTGTTCTACTGCCGCAACGCAAGCCCCGTCGTCAGAACGATGCTTCCCGCCACCGCAGCCGAAAAAATGACCGTCCTCGCCGTAGCATGCCTAATAATCAATCCGATCCTCGTCTACCTCCCCAACATGGCCGCATCCCAGATTCTCGGATTATACTGCGAACCATCCGAATTCCTGAAGCTTGCGGATTCATTAAACACGTACAGCTTATCTTTCAAAAGCCTGGCAACGGTCACCAACGCGTTTCCCCCACTCGTAACATGCATGTTTATTGTAGCGACACGCATCCGCAACACCATCGGAATGGCCATCGGAATGACAATCCTGACAATCGTCGTCTACAGCGTCATCGCCGGAATCAGCGGAGCGGTCATGGCCATCCATGGCACTTTAAACGACATTGCATCCAATCCCGACTTCGCCCGCGTAGCTTCCGATCCCGCCAATCCTGAATTCCCCGGAATGGTACTCAGAAACCTCATGCCGTTGCTCTACACGCTCGCGGCCGTCGCCGTCTGCTATACCGTTCTGATGTTGACCCTTGCCTATCGCAAAATGAAATCTCTCCAATTTTAAGAGTGTGTTTGAATGGATTTCAGAAACGACATACCGATCTACCGTCAGATAATCGACTACTGCTTCTCCTGCATAATTTCAGGATCATGGATAGCCGGCGACAAAGTTCCGTCAGTCAGAGAAATGGCTGTCAGAATGGCCGTGAACACCCACACCGTCCTGAAAGCTTTCGACTACCTGCAGCAACACGACCTCATCATTTCGCGACGCGGAATGGGCTACTTCCTCGCCGACGACGCCCGACAGAGAGTCCAGATCCTGCGGCGGCAGGAATTCTTCGACACCCGCCTCAAAGACCTGTTCAGCGAAATGAAAATGCTCGGAATCGACATCAGCGACGTCGTCGAGCAATGGAACCGACAGGACTGACAGGCATTCCTCGACATTCGTCAGTTAACCATATTTAACACAACAGCCGCAAAACCATCGCGGCTGTTGTCTTGTTTTATTGACATATTGCCTCTATTAACCACTCGGAATCTAACCCCCTTTATCAACACCCACCCTACTCATGATCACCATCGTTTTCTGCCATCCCCAGACCGACAGCTTCTGCCACAGAATCCTCAACGAGATAACAACCGTCCTGACCCGCGAGGGACGCGAATATGACGTGATTAACCTCTATGGCGAAAACTACAATCCCGTCCTCGACTCTGCCGACCTCGCATGCTGGACTTCAGGAAACTCCTCCGACCCTCAGAGCCGCCAGTATGCCGAAACTCTCTCGAAAACGACTAAAATAATCTTCATTTTCCCGATATGGTGGGGGGCCATGCCGGCCATGCTCAAAGGATTCATCGACAAATCTTTCATCAAGGGAATCGTCTACGATTTCACTCCTGAAGGATCAATCATGCCCTGTCTTTCAATCGACGACACAACACTCATCACAACCTCCGAAGACGACTCCGAACTATTCGGAAACTACATAATGGGTTGTCTCGCACCAATGACACTCACCCCCGTCGGAATGAACTCTGCCCAATGGTTCAACTGCGACCACATCTCCCGCAAGACCGGCGCCGAACGAAACAACTTCATAACCGACGTCATCGCACATATCGCCCGATAACCATCCCTCCCCTGCCCGCTGTAAGCAGACCAAGGCCACAACCGTCCCCCCGCCGTGACTTTTACAAATAAGCCACGCTCGGGGGGATCCGTTTTTTGCCCCACTGCCCCCCCGCTGGACACCACTGACATACGCATTCCATAAGTTCGATTTTCAAAAATCCATTAGGGCTCGTTTAGAGTGTGTTTACTTTTAACTCAGGTTAGCATAAAGATGGATTTTTGAGTGATTTCAGCGAGTTGAGAAAGGAGCAATTGCCACATTGCGACTGATGAAACTTGGCTGAAAGCGCCAAAAAGACTCTTTATGATGACCTGAAGAATTTCAAAAAGTGAATTTATTTCTTAATTCGTGGTAAAAGTAAACATACTCTTACTCTCTCATCCATTTTTTACCCAAAAATTTGCAAATCAGAGTTTTTATTCGTAAATTGCGGGGGGCAAGAGTATTAACCGAAAATCATTACCACATGAAAAAGTTGCTTTTTGGCTTAATCTGCGCCATATGCGCGATCTGCCACCTCAATGCCGAGGTCTATGACCACACTTTCCGGTTCAGCGAATCCGACTTTTCCATAACCCCTTCCAATGGCGATTCGCTCGTTATCGTTTCCCTTGCCTCGCCGGCTGTCTACAGCGGCGAATCTCAGCCCGGAATCCCCCTTGTTGCCCGCAGTCTGGCAATCCCTCAGGGATTCTCTGTCCACGACTATTCAGTCTCTTTCAAGAAAAGACTCATCCGCAGCGGAATCGACCTGAAAAATGCCGCCCGCCCGATCCCGACAAACGCCCCCGCCGAAGACATGTGGACTCATCCCGGAGGCTATGCCCCTAAAACCTATCCCGACTCCAACTGCATCCGTTCGCTAAGCTATCAGATCGGAGGAGTGACCGTTGCTGGATTCATCGTTACTCCGTTCATTTTCGATGCCATAGAAAGAAACCTCTATTTCATCGATTCTCTGACCGTCAGCATCGACCTTGACGCTTCCGCCATGCTGAAAGCTCCCGCACAGATCCGCACGGCACAGTTGGAAATGCTCGAAGCCGTTGTTGATAACCGCGACGTTCTCGGTCAGATTCCGGTCATGACTGCCGAAAACGACGATGTTGAATACATCGACTATATCATCATAACCAGCAACTCTCTGAAAAACAGCTTCCAGCCACTCGCCGACTGGAAGCGCAAAAAGGGCGTCCGCACTAAAATTATAACAGTTGAGGAAATTAATGCCAGCTATTCCGAGGAAAGCCTGAAATTAAGAATCAAAGCATGTATTAAAGACCACTGGGCTAACAACTTTACTCAATATGTCCTTCTTGGAGGAGATGTCGACATTATTCCAACTCAACATTGCTATATAGAGAAAAGCAACCTATATGAAGAAATTGGAACTCATGAAATCCCAACCGACCTTTATTATTCTGCACTGGAAGATCTGGACTGGGATGCTGCTGCAGGAGGTAAATATGGCTACCAGTCATATTTTCAATTCAGTTTCAGTGCGGTTCCGCAGATTCATGTCACCCGGGCTTCAGTAAGATGTACAAATCACGTAAATGATTTTGTTAATAGAATCATAGAGTATGAGCAGACTCCACGATATACACGATGGATCTTTCAAAGTGGTACAAATCTTCGACCAGATGTCGATGGGGAGGAATTGGCCGATATGTTTTTTAATAATGTGATCAATTATAAAATCAGGCTTGGAGCAAACAAACTTTTCGACACATATTCATACAGCGGAGAACCTCTGACTCAACAATCCGTAAAAACTGAACTACAGAAGGGATATCAATACGTCCAATTCTTCTCGCATGGCGTTTCTGACGGATGGTGTTATGATGATGGACGCTACATTTTCAAATGTTCCGATGCTGCGGCTCTCGAAAATTCAGGACACTCTCTTATAACGACAATCTCATGCTATACCAACGCTTTTGATCATGACATGTACGCTACTGATCCATGCCTGAGTGAAACTCTGTTTCGAAATCCCAAAAGTGGCATTATTGGATTTCTCGGATCGTCAAGGGTTGGATGGTATAATAATTCCACTGATTTTTCCACCGCATACGAGATTGAATTCCACAAACGGCTGCAGTATAATGACGCGACCACCAAACCTGTCAATAAAAACTTTGGCTCTATCCTTACTTTCACAAAACTGACGTTATTGCCATTGACATCCAGAATTTATCCGGTCACAACCAAAGAACAGGAAGAACATAATAAAAACCTCAGTACATATCGGTGGCTTCATTTGTCTCTAAACCAATTGGGAGATCCGGAAACACCTATATTCAATGAGTTCCCTATGGAATTTACGTCTGCTTCCATTTCGCAAACCATGGCTGGTGATCTTAAAATCAACACAGGCGTAAATGATGCCCGCGTATGTGTTTCAAGTTCTGACGGTGGAGATTATTATGAGATTCAGACAGGAAAAGATCTGACATTTACAACCGGTGCCGGAGAGTTCGATGTCTGGATAACCAAACAGAACTATAAACCGAAACACTTCTCATACACAGGCCGTAATGCTCCTGTATTAAATCCTCCGGACTCCGTCATTACCTTACCGACTCAAATTTCATCCATTTCGCCTAATCCAGCAACAAATTATGTGACGATTAAATATATCAGTGAACAATATGAACAGAATCCATCCATTCAGTTTTTGTTTACTAATATCAATGGAATCCCGGCTTACTCTTTCAATGTTCCTGGTCCTTTTTCTTCCAGCGTGAACGAAGTGACGTTTGACATTTCCCATTTTGAAAAAGGAACCTATATCGTCAATCTCATTGAAAATGGGAAAACATATGTGTCCCATTTCTCAAGACTGATAAAACAATAGGCTGAAACCATAAGTCTGAATGTTTTATCGATTCTCTTCTTAATCAATTAATAAACAATCCAATATATAGATTATGAAAAAGTTGCTCATTTCTTTGTTTGCCGCCGCGGCTCTTCTTCCATTCAGCGTCTCCTGCGACTCCGGCGC
>CAJUHM010000008.1 GCA_910586475.1 uncultured Muribaculaceae bacterium
CGGCCCAGCGTTCGAACTGGGCGGCGTAGTCGCGGCGGAAGAGATGGCGCGTGCGAGGCGGTATGAGTGGACGGCATTGCAACATATCGCCGCAAAGATAGCTTACAGGAGTATAATCAAGAGTCCAATTTCAATATTGTCTCCATTTTAAGGGCTGAGTGATCCGGTTATCAGACAATATTCTCACCGTCGGGCAGAAAAAGATCGCTGCGCTGTGTCAAAATCCAAAATTTTGACACAGCGCAGCGATTTAGAGCGAGATACCGGATGGCCGAGATCAGTGAGTGGTCAGTTTAATGGTGGCAGCCTTTACTCCGGGAGCAGAGGCTTTGAATGTAATCTCACCAGGTTTTTCACCAGCTCTAACAAGGGCTGTCAGCTGGCCGTGGAAAAGTGACATCGATGGGGACTGGAACAGTTCGACGCATGTCGGGTCGCCATTAGCAGCCGCTTCATAGGTTCCGGCGCCATTTACTGAAAATTTCACCTTCTGACTTGCATCGGGACAAAGATTGCCGTCCTTGTCAACGACGCGGACATTTATGAAGGCCATGTCTTTTCCGTCGGCTTTATAGTCAGCTCGATCAGCGCTGAGTTCGATACGATAGGGTTTGCCGGCGGTTCTGACCTCAGCAGTGTCAACAGGCTCGCCTTTCGAATTGTAGCCGACAACGGTGACGATGCCCGGCTCGTAGCGTGTGTCCATCCACATCAGTCGATAGCGTTTCTGACGTTCGAAGTTTTTGCGGGCTTCATCGGTATAGCTGCTGTCGACAGCAACCGAGAGGTCTTTCTTGCGGCGTCCCTGGCTCACTCCGTTGATGAAAAGCTCGGCTTCGGGCAGGTTTGTGTAGACAAAAACGGGCGTCACTTCTCCTTCGCGACCAGGCCATGTCCAGTGCGGGAGGATGTGGAGTGTTGATTCAGAGGGATTCCAATGGCTGCGATAGAGGTAATAGCGGTCTTTCGGAATGCCGGCGAGGTCTATGATTCCAAACAGCGAGCTGTGGCTGGGCCAGTTTGTATAGTAAGGAGTCGGCTCGCCAAGATAGTCGAATCCAGTCCAGACGAATTCGCCGATGCAATAAGGAAGATCCTCATGCTGAATGAAGTCATCTTCGGGAAGGTTTGACCAGCCACAGTGCTCAACATCATAACTGGAGGCCTGATGATCGTCGTAGGTCGCCATCGCCTTACGTTCGACGGGGAATTTGTAGACGCCACGTGAGCTGACAGTCGATGCGGTCTCGGTTCCGAGAACGATCTGCTGCGGGAGTTTTTCATAGGCTTCGGGATATTTGAACGGACGGTAGTTGAACCCGGCGACATCCATGATGGCGGCGAAGTTGTTGTTGAGAACGGCGTCGGGTCCATCCATTCCCTGTGTCACGGGGCGGGAGGGATCGACACGGTGGCATATGTTCTGGAGGAAATAGGCGGTCTTCACGTCGCCTTTATGCCATTGTTCGGAGACTTCATTTCCGATACACCACATAACGACGGAAGGGTTGTTGCGGTAGTGACGGATGAGGTTGGTCAGGTCTTTTTCGGCCCATTCGTTGAAGAGGAGATTATAGCCGTTTTTTACTTTCGGCTTGCGCCATTCGTCGAAGCTTTCAGCCATGACCATCATGCCCATTTCGTCGCAGGCCCTGACGAATTCAGGAGCGGGCATGTTATGGGATGTGCGGATTGCGTTGCATCCCATATCCTTGAGCATGCGGATCTGGCGGCGGATTGCAGCGTCGTTGACCGCGGCGCCCAGAGGGCCGAGGTCATGGTGGTTGCAGACGCCTTTGAACACTGTTTTCTCGCCGTTGAGGTAGAATCCGTCGTCGGGCCGGATTTCGATCGAACGGATGCCGAAGGTTGTGTTATAAGTGTCTTTGACCGTGTTGCGCTCAACCAGTTCGGATTTCGCCGAATATAGTCTGGGGGAATCGGGCGACCAGAGTTCAGGTTTTCGGACAATGAATGTCTGATTGACGGTCGAATCATTGTAGGCAAGATCAATCAGGCGCGATGAGACTGATTTGAGTTCGCGTCCTTCGGGAGAGTAAATCGTTGTGCGGAGTTCATATTTCGACTCATCCGCTCCAGAAGGGAGAACCACTTCTGTCGCAACCTCGACTCTGGCCCACTCTTTGCTAACCTCGGGGGTTGTGATATATGTGCCCCACATCGGGATGTGGGCGCCGTCAGTAATGATCATGTGGACATTACGGTAGAGTCCGGCTCCGGGATACCATCTTGAAGATTCAGGAAGGTTTTCCAATCGGACAGCGATGAGGTTTTCCTCACCGGGATTTACGAGGTCTGTCACGTCGAAGAAAAACGAGTTGTAGCCATAGGGCCAGTAACCGGCTTCTTTTCCATTGACGTAGACACGCGCATGCGACATCGCTCCGTCGAATTTCAAGGTCACGCGTTCGCCATCGGCGAGATTCGGCACGTTTACTTTATTGCGATACCATCCTGTTCCGACAAACGGGAGGCCACCGGTTCGTCCAGCATGTTCCATTGCCTCTTTCTGTCCATCCTGAGCAATCGCGACGTTCTGCATGTCATTCTGCCAGCTGAATGGTCCGTAGATGGCCCAGTCATGAGGCACTCTGACGGACTGCCATGACTTGTCATTGAAAGCGGGGTCTGAAAACTGGCCATTGTCTTCACGAGTGAATCTCCATCCTTTGTCGAGAAGCATATTTTCACGGGCATCCACAGTCAATGAAGTCGCCAACATGAGAGCGGCAGCTGAAAAGGAGAACAAGGGATAATGAAACCTATAGGTCTTTTTCATGGGTTTTTCTTTGAATTTATATCTCAAAAAGTTTAACTTTGCAATACGGAACTGCAGAAACCGAAGGAGGGCGAAGCGCCCGATCAGCCGATGGAAACAGTCCGTCTACAAAAATAGTCATTTTTTTCATTTTCGGCAACATTTATAACAAAATAACTGATAGAGCCGAACCACATCCCATCAACAAAACCAACCGGAAGTTAATCATGAAAGTTATCGTCATCAACGGCAGCGCGCATACAGACGGCTGCACTGCCCGCGCTCTTCAAGAAGTAGAAACCCAACTGACAGCCGCCGGAATCGAAATCGAACGGATCAATGTGGCCGTCCATCCGGTCCGCGGATGTATCGGCTGCCGCAAGTGTTCAGACATGAAGCGATGTGTGTTCGACGACATCGTCAATGAAGTTGCGGAAAAGCTGAAGACGGCGGACGGTCTTCTGATCGGCAGTCCGGTTTATTATGCAGGGGTCAACGGACAGCTGCGCGCGTTTCTCGACAGACTGTTCTACAGCTCGTCGTCGCAACCGAAGACTATGAAGGTCGGAGCAGTTGTGCTCTCATCGCGCCGTGCGGGAAGCACCACCGCCTATGACGAGATCATCAAATATTTCTCAATCTACTCAATGCCAGTCGTCACATCGACATACTGGAACGAAGTCCACGGCTCGACGGCAGCGGAAGTCGAACAGGATCTCGAGGGTCTTCAGACGATGCGGAATTTAGGCCGAAACATGGCGTTTCTCATGAGTGCGATCGACGCAAAGCGCGATTCCATTCCCGCACAGGAAAAAACCGAACGCACAAATTTCATCCGCTAACGAAGCACCATACAGACACCACACACTCTCCTCTTATGGGCACTATCGAACGATTCCTCTTTAACATTGATATTCCCGGCGGCCAAGCGAGTGCCGGCAAGTTTCTTGTTGCCGAACCGTTTCTGAGGGAAGAGTATTTCCGCCACGCGGTCGTAGCTCTTTTTGACCACAACAGCAACGGATCGTCAATGGGAGTTGTCCTGAACAGACAGACGACGTTTTCGCTGCAGAGTTTTCTGCCGGAGATCGAGACGGAGAATCCAATTCCGGTTTTCTGCGGGGGTCCGGTCGGCTGCGACCGTCTGTTTTTCATCCATGCTCTCGGCGATCTCATCAGCGGCTCGGAACAGCTTTCCGATTCACTTTGGATCGGAGGGGATTTCCGACAGATGACCGACTATGTCAACAGCGGCTACCCTGTCGACGGATATGTGCGCTTCGTTTTAGGATATAGCGGATGGTCGCCGGGGCAACTTGAGGAAGAAATCGCCAATAAGGTCTGGGCCGTGACGACGCCCGACACGGCTGCGAGAGTGCTTACGGGGGCTAATGATCCTTACTGGCATCATTATGTCAGACGTCTCGGAAACGCATTCCGCGGCTGGAGATACCATCCGGCAAACCCGAGTGCGAATTAGAAGAAACCGTTTAAGATCCTTCTGAGGGGACCGTGTCGCGCACGGTGCGCGCTATCTGGCTTCTTACGGCCTGAAGCATCCGCTCAAGGCGCTGTTTCTCAAGCTCGTTTTTCTTGCTCTGACGTATCAATGATGCGAGCTCGAAAATGGAAGCTATGCCTTTTTTCTGAGATTCAGACAACTGAACGGTCGCCGTGCGGGCGCCAGAGAAGGTTACTGCCACCGGCTCGGTCTTATGTTCGGCGACAAAGTCGCCGATTTCAATACATTCGCCCTCGATAAAGGTGATCACATCATTGGCTCCGGTTCGATCGCTGCGCTCACCGTCGTGGGTCACGGAAGGGGTCGAGGCGGAAGCTCCCCCGGAACTGACAGATACGGAGGTCGTGTGCATGTGGCCGGGCGAGGTTGCAATGATGTAGGGACGCCCGTCGGGAGAGAGACGCGCATGCAGGCCTACACTACGGCTGACATCAGTAGCTCCGTCGCTCTGCGGAACATAATAGTTCTCAATTGGATTCGGCACCAGCCGCAACAATTTCGACATTGAATCCAGACGGAACGCACAGACGGCAGAGAGGCTGTCGGCCACTTCGAGGTGACGGTTTGTGAGCTGTTCGAGGAGAATCGGACGGAGGGCCATTGCCTGACGTCGGACCTCGATCGCTTCGGGATAGACCGAGTCGATCGAATCCAACAGGTCAAGCGCGGCCTGATAGTGTCGCTCTGTGTTGAGCTGAACCGCATCCTCATAGAGCTGTCCGGCCTTTTCAGAAACTGACGAGCCTCCGCATGAAGCAAGAAGCATTGAAACAGAGGAGAGAAGAACTGGAATAGAACGGTTAGTTGCCACGCTGAACATCTTTAACGCCTTTGACGGCAGAAATTTTTGAGATTAACTGACGGAGAATCGAGGTGTTCTCAACACCGACGACAAGGAATCCGTGAAACAGGCCGTCGTTGGAATTGATTGAGATATTGCGGAGAGACGCACCTTGCTGCTTATTGATTATGGAGGATATATTTGTGACGATGCCGATGTCGTCGGTTCCGACGACCGAGATATTGGCTACGAATTCATTGCCACATCGTCCGGACCAACGGGTCGGGATGACGCGATAGGGATAGCGGTCCATTATGTTTGGGGCATTCGGACAATCGCGACGGTGGATTTTGATGACACCTTCGGAGGAAACAAAACCAAAGACGTCGTCGCCATAGATCGGGTTGCAGCATTTCGAAAAGCGGTAGTTCATGCCCTTTACATTGTCGCCGATGACGAGGACGTCGGCGGAGCTGTCGCGCGTCGGATCGGCGACCTGCTGCATTGTGAATTCTTCAGCCGAGACTCTTTCGGAAACAGCTTCTTCTTTTTTCTGAACAGCTTCGTATTCAACCACCAGATCATTGACGTCAAGGTCATTTGAGGCTACGGCACTGTAGAATTCGGTCACGGTCTTGAAGCCGAGTTTCTTGATCATTCTCATGAAGATGCCTTCCTCGATCTCGATCTTGCGGTTCTTGAATCGACGGGCAACCATTTCTTTGGCAAGTTCGGCGTCGCGATTTTCCTTTTCCTTCAGGGCCTGGCGGATTTTCGAGCGGGCTTTTGAGGTTACGACGAAGCTGAGCCAGTCGAGCTTCGGCGACTGAGAAGCGGAGGTGATGATCTCGACGGTGTCGCCGCTATGAAGCTTATGGTTGATCTTGCGGTTTTTGCCGTTGACGCGGCCACCGGTGCAGATGCATCCGAGACTTGAATGGATGTTGAACGCGAAATCAAGGATTGTCGATCCCAACGGGAGCTTATAGAGATCGCCGCGAGGCGTGAAGACAAACACTTCTTTATTGTAGAGGTCCATCTTCATGTTACGCATGAGCTCTGTCGGGCCGGATTCGGCATCTTCAAGAATGTCACGGACATGATTCATCCACATGTCGAGTTCATTCTCGCTTTTGATCCCTTTATATTTCCAGTGGGCCGCCAGACCGGTTTCCGCAATTTCATCCATGCGTCGCGAACGGATCTGGACTTCGACCCATTTGTCTTCCGGTCCGAGCACGGTTATGTGGAGCGATTCGTAGCCGTTTGATTTCGGAACAGACAGCCAGTCTTTCATGCGTGCGGGATTCGGCTGGAACATATCTGTGATTACGGAAAATGCCAGCCAGCACTCGGCGCGTTCCCTCACAGGCTCGACATCAAGAATGATGCGAATCGCAAACAGATCATAGATACCGTTGACATCGGTCTGCTGCTTGACCATCTTGTTCCAGATCGAATAGATTGACTTGGTTCGGCCTTTGATGTCAAACTTAAGGCCGTGGGCCTCGAGGGCAGCTTTAACCGGAGCGATGAAGGATTTCATATAAGCGTCGCGGTGGCGCTTGGTTTCGTTGAGTTTTCGTGCGATGCGGGAATACATGTCGCGGTTGGTGTATTTAAGCGACATGTCTTCAAGCTCTCCCTTGATCTTGTAGAGACCAAGACGATGAGCAAGCTGCGCATAGAGGTAGACACCCTCTCGGGCAACTTCCTTAACGCCTTCCTCGTCGGGATGGTGGTTGATTGCTCTCATCAGTGCCAGCCTGTCGACAATCATAATTATTATGACGCGTATGTCTTCGGCAAAGGTCAGCATCAGGTTGCGGAAGTTCTCATTGGCCATAGCCGAATGCTGACTATAGAGCGACTGAACCTTTTCCAGTCCGGTCATCATCCGTTTCACATCAGAGTCGACTGAGTCAAGAGCCGGATGAGAGACCGGGACCAGACACGAAAGCAGTACGGCGAGAATCATGTTTTTATCGACAGTGAATTCAGCCGACAGAGCAACTGCGGTCATCAGTCCACGCAGAAAGGCCGGAAAACCGAAACGGTCAGACTTGCGAGCAAAGCCTTCGGCGTCGGCGGCTGTAACAATCGCGCGCAACCGATCGATTTCATGAGCGGAAATCACATCACGCGTCAGCCGGCGCAGCGCCCTGTAGGAGCGCAGCATCTCAATTCTAAAATCCTTTTCCTGTGATTCCATAACAGTGTTTTTTAGAGAAAGCTGAAGTAATGAACGGCGATTTTCAAGAATCCCGCCTGTTCTAAGAAACAGTTTCTAACTGACAAAGTTAATCTTTTTTATTATAGAGTCAAAGTTCTTGCAGCAAAATCAGCAAAAAAGTAAAGCAAAGAGTTCCGGACAGACATACAGAAAAGGCCTTCAACTTTAAAAAATGAAAAGTTTGAAACAGTTAATTGATAAAATCCCGAAATAAGCATTAACTTTGCATTATGTTTTCCAAAAATATAACACTGAACATTATGTCACGACTGCTTACTTCTTTTATAAGTGCTCTGGGAATCCTGTCCTGTTCAGCGGCAGCAACCAGCAACTATTCCGTCAAAGTCACTTTTACTGACGATGAGGATGATCTACTTCTCTACATGGTCAATTACGACAATGGCAACAAAATCGACAGCGCAGTCGTCACGAACGGCGTTGCAGTCATGGAGGGAACGGTCGGCGCACCTGTAATGGCGCAGCTTGTCCTTGACGGCAACCGTGCAGGATCATTTGTGCTTGAGCCCGGCACAACCGAAGTCAACACCAATACCCGTCAGATCACCAGCAGCGGCAGTCTGAACCAGCAATGGAATGATTTCAGCGCTCTGCTGAGTTCGCTCGGCAAAAAATATCAGGAGATCTACAAATCGGATGCCGCAGACAAGGAATTGTCTCTTAAGGGGATCGAATCGAAATATAATGCGGCCACCGACTCTATGTTTGCAGCGAATGCAGGCAACATTCTCGGCTACCGACTTTTCCTCGACAAAGCCTACGAACTTTCACCGGCTGAATTTGAGGCAGAACTCGTGAAGTATCCCGCCATGGCAGAATTTGCCCGCGTCAAGAAACTAAGAACGTCCAAAGCCAACGAAGCTTCGACGTCGGTGGGCCAAAAGTTCAAGGACTTCACGGTTGCGAACGGAGATCAGGTGCAGAAGCTGAGTGACTATGTCGGCAACGGCAAGTGGACTCTGGTCGATTTCTGGGCAAGCTGGTGCGGCCCGTGCATCCGCGAGACTGCCACACTGAAAGATCTTTACGCGAAATACGCCGACAAGGGGCTCGATTTCCTCGGAGTCGCTGTCTGGGATGAACCGGCAAACACTCAGAAAGCTATTGCCGATCACCAACTCCCCTGGCCAATGATCATCAATGCACAGACTATACCGACAGATCTGTATGGCATCGCCGGAATCCCCTGCATCATTCTTTTCGATCCAGAAGGCAACATCGTCAGCCGCGGCAAACAGGGCGCAGCTCTCGTTGAGGATGTAGAGAATGCAATGAAATCGCTGGAATAACAGCACCACTGAACGATACTCTCCGAGTCAATACTGATATAACTCTAAAAATCTTATGATTAACAAAATAAACCAGATCAAAGAAGAACTCGAAGGCCTGTCTGCCACAGACCTCGGCGCAGTAGAAGAGCTTCGTATCAAATATCTCAGCAAAAAGGGAGCGATCTCACTGTTATTTAATGATTTCCGCACCGTTTCAGCTGATCAGAAAAAAGCAATGGGACAAGCTCTCAACGAACTGAAGAATTATGCTACGGAGCGAATCAATGCGCTTCGCGAATCTCTTGAGACAGCCGACACTGTCGACCTCTCGCTTGACCTTACCCGCACACCGGCTCCGATTGCGCTCGGTAGCCGCCACCCGCTGTCGATTGTCAAGGAGGAGATCATCTCGATTTTTTCGCGACTGGGTTTCACAGTGGCCGAAGGTCCGGAGATCGAAGATGACTGGCACGTGTTCTCATCACTCAACTTCGCGGCGGACCATCCGGCACGCGATATGCAGGACACCTTCTTCATTCAGCGAAATCCGGATGTGCTTCTGCGCACCCACACATCGTCCGTACAGTCGAGAGTCATGGAACATACCGAGCCCCCGATCCGCATCATCTGCCCGGGACGCGTCTACCGCAATGAGGCTATCTCAGCGCGCGCGCACTGCTTCTTTCATCAGGTAGAGGCCCTGTATGTCGACAAAAACGTTTCGTTTGCGGATCTGCGCCAGACGCTGCTCTATTTCGCACGCGAGATGTTCGGACCGGAAACCCAGATCCGTCTTCGCCCGAGCTACTTCCCGTTCACTGAGCCTTCTGCGGAAATGGACATCTCCTGCAACCTCTGCGGCGGAAAGGGCTGCTCGTTCTGCAAACATACGGGATGGGTGGAAATCCTCGGCTGCGGAATGGTCGACCCGAATGTGCTCGAGTCATGCGGAATCGATTCAAAGGAATACAGCGGGTTCGCGCTTGGAATGGGTGTGGAACGAATCACGAATCTGAAGTATCAGGTGAAGGACCTGCGCATGTTCTCGGAAAACGACAAACGTTTCCTCGAAGAATTCCAGAGCGCCCACTGATCGGAGCAACCGTGTCAAGCAATGACGGTCAAAGAGCGTTTTGAGAAAATGATAGATTGGTTTGAGCGACAGATGCCTGTGGCTCAAACCGAACTTCATTATGAGAATCCGTTTCAGCTTTTGGTGGCCGTCATTCTGTCGGCTCAGTGCACAGACAAACGGATCAACATGGTCACCCCGGCGCTCTTCGAGGCGTTTCCAGATGCCTTCTCAATGGCAGCGGCTTCGAGTGAGGAGATATTCGAGCTGATCAAATCGGTCTCGTATCCGAACAACAAAACCAAATCGCTGATGGGGATGTCGCGACGCCTTGCCGAGGAGTTCAACGGCGAGGTGCCGTCGGACATGAATGCCCTGCTGTCGCTTCCGGGCGTCGGCAGAAAGACGGCAAATGTCATTCTGTCGGTCGTTTTCAACCACGCCGCTATGGCAGTTGACACTCATGTGTTCCGTGTCAGCGAACGTTTAGGCCTGACGACCAACAGCCGGAATCCCCTCCAGACAGAACGGCAGCTCGTCAGGTATATTCCGGAAGAGAAGATCCCTGTGGCTCATCACTGGCTGATTCTCCACGGCCGATACGTCTGCAAGGCCCGCCGTCCAGACTGTCTGAACTGCGGACTGACCGGAATCTGCCGGTATTACCGCCGGGAGGCTACGAAGGAATGATGGGACAGCATCGGCTTCTAACAGCTGCCAGAGAGTCGATCGAGCACTATCAGCTGCTGTCGGGTGAGGACAAAGTCGTCGTCGGACTGAGCGGAGGCGCGGATTCGGTCGCTCTTCTATGTGTACTGAAAAAGCTTGGCTATGAGTGCGTGGCAGCCCACTGCAACTTCCATCTCCGAGGCGACGAAAGCGACCGCGACGAGAACCACGCGCGCGCTATTGCATCAAAGCTCGGAGTGAAGTTCAGAGCGATTGATTTCAATGTGGAGGAAGAGATTGCCAAGTCGCCCCACCCTCTCTCAACGGAAATGGCCTGCCGCAATCTGAGATATGACTGGTTTGAGAAGATACGGCGTGAGGAAAAGGCGGCTGCAATCGCAGTGGCCCACCATAGCTCGGACAATGTCGAGACGTTTCTGCTGAATCTTTTTAGGGGAAGCGGTCTTAGCGGATTGCGCGGAATGGTGCCGATCAACGACCGCCGCATTATCAGGCCACTGCTCAACGCATCGCGAGGCGATATCGAAGACTTTCTGAACACGGAAGCGCTCGGGTTTGTCAATGACTCAACCAACGCCCAAAACGATTATCGGAGAAACCGGATCAGAAACAGAATAGTCCCCGCTATCGAGCAAGAGTTTCCCGGCGCTGTCACAGGAATGCTAAAAACGATCGCTCACCTATATGAGACAGAACAATTCCTGAAGCAGGCTGTTGAGGAGAAGCGGGATATTTATCAGGATGATTCTGGACAGATCAATGTCAGGAAACTGAAAGAGTCAGAACCGTCGGCGGCATATCTGCTCTACTCATGGCTCAAAAAGGATGGATTAAGCAGGACTCAGACAGATTCGATTATTCTAAGTTCCGACAGTTCCGGACTAACGTTCAGAGGATGCGCCGAAACTTTCCTTCTTGACCGCGGGATTCTGCGTCCTACAGGAAGGCTGGAACTGCCGGAGGATTTCGGGGTACTATATAGTGTGAGCCGCGTTGAAGGCAATAGACTTCCGTCCGTTCGGAACAATATGGAAATCTATCTTGATGCGTCCGTACTGAATGAGGAAGATATTTCTGTCCGTAGATGGTGCAAAGGGGACCGCATCGCCCCGTTCGGCATGAAAGGGTCCAAGATGGTCAGCGATATTTTTTCGGACGCAAAAGTCCCCGTCGATGCAAAAAGCAGCTGGCCGATTGTGACGGCCGGAGAAAAAGTCCTTTGGGTGACAGGGTTACGGGCGAGCCGATTGTATTCGGTAGGGCCTCAGACAGAGTCGTATCTGATCGTGAGGTATACAGGGCCGGAACTGCCTGGCATGTAGTTCATGGACCGGATGATGCTATTTTTTTGGCTTTAAGATTCGGTAGTGACAGGATTTCTGGTTAAATTTGTAGACTGAACAATCAAACAAACGCAACCAAGCAATCATGAACCGCAAAGGGAAGCTATATTTCCGTTATGGAACAATGGGTTCGGCCAAGACCGCGCTCCTGCTCACTCAGGCTTACAATTTCGAAGAACGCGGGATGCGATACGTCTGCCTCAAGCCGATTATCGACACACGCGACAAGACGAACGTCATCAAATCGCGAATCGGTATCGAACGCGAGTGTCAGTGGATTCACGCAGACACGGATCTTTACGAACTTGCCCAGACACTGTTTGAACAGACAATGATCATCTTCGACTGGTTTCTCGTTGACGAGTGTCAGTTTCTTACAGCAAAACAGGTTGATCAGCTTGCCCGCATTGTCGACGATTTCGGCAGCAACGTGATCTGCTACGGCCTCCGCACCGATTTCCAGAGCAAACTGTTTGAGGGAAGCCGACGCCTGTTCGAGATCGCAGATACGATAGACGAAATCAAATCGACATGCAACTGTGGCCGCAAAACGATTGTCAACGCGCGAATAGATTCCAACGGAGACTTTGTCGAAGAGGGAAATCAGGTTGAGATCGGAGGCGATGACCGATACATAGCCGTGTGCCGCAAATGCTGGCGCAACAAGAAGATCGAGCAGTCGACCCGCGATGCCCTGCCGTTTCTTGAACTGAAATCCCATAAATGACCTGTTGCAGGATAGAGGGTTAGAGAATGTTTGGGTTCAACACGGATGCAGACAGATAGAATCAAGTCCTTTTTATCCTCTCAAAGGCTCTTTTCGGAACTTTCTGAACATTTTCTCGGTCACGATGCCCGCTCGCTCCCTGCATAGATCTTCATAGTTCCATCGAAAGCCCTCTTTGACAGAATAATTATTAAACCCAAACAGTTTCTTAAACTTCTGAGCCAAAATTGAGTCATAGGAACAATGACTCGGAGGAGAAAGCCCAATCTTGAATTGAGGAACTCGTGCCAGACCAAAACGCTATAATCTGCCAATTTCTCCGAGGCTCACCTTTTTAATTTCCTTACATAACGTATTATGAAAAATCCTGTCAAATTTGCTCTGCTGATCTTCCTTTTCGGAATCGGTACGATTTCCGCAAAAGCAATTTCACTTGGGAATGAAACTATAAACTACAAGGTCATCTACAAATGGGGGCTTGTCCACAAACAGGCCGGCCGCGCACGACTTCTGCTAAAGAAATCCGGGTCCCATTACAAAGCTTCAGCCTATGCGCGCTCAGAACCGTGGGCCGACAAGATCTACTCACTGCGCGACACGATGTACACGACCATGAATGCGGCCGACTTCTCCCCTTCCCGATATGAGTATATCGCACACGAGGACGGCAAGTATTCCCACGATATAATCACATTCACCCACAGCGGCAACAATGTGACCGGGAAATGCTCGCGAACCCGCCAGAAGAAAAACGAAAAGAAACCGACCACCGTCTCGATCACCCACACGGCATCGGGAATGACTGTCGACATGCTCAGTTCGTTCTACTATCTGCGTTCGCTTGATTTCTCTACGATGAAACCGGGAACCAGAAAGGTCATCAATATATTTTCAAGCAAGAAAAAAGAGATTCTGACTTTTACATACAAAGGGTTGCAGTCGTTGAAATATGACGGCAAAACCTATCAGACCTACAAAGTTGTCTTCACGTTCACTTCCGACGGTAAAAAACAGACATCGGATCCGATCGAAGCCTGGGTTTCGGCGGACGCACGACGCATTCCGCTGAAGCTTGTCGGCAAGCTGAAAATCGGGCAGGTTCAGTGTCTCTATGTCCCGTAACAAAATCCAACCCAGACCTCATTTATCGAATATGAACCGCAGGATTTTTCTTTCCGGCGCTATGGCTTTTTCAATTCTTACGGCCTCAGCAATGTCAAAACATCTTCAAATAGCTTTCACCACCGATGTTCACGGATGTTTCTTCCCGACCAACTATTCGACCCTCACGGATGGCGAAGGATCACTTGCGCGAATCATGACTGCCGTCGACTCGCTCCGATCTCGTCCTGAAGGGAAAGGATTGCTTCTTCTTGACAACGGAGACATCCTGCAGGGACAACCGACGGCCTATTATTACAATTACATCGACACAACGTCAACCCACCTTGTTTCAGAGATCCTGAACTATATGGGATATGACGCTACGACTATCGGGAATCATGATGTCGAGACCGGTCATCCGGTCTACGACCGCTTCAGGAAGTCCAACGCTATGCCGATGCTCGGTGCAAACGTGATCGACATCAACAGCGGCGATCCGTATTTTCAACCCTACGCGGTGTTCGAGCGTAATGGAATCCGAGTGGCAGTGCTCGGAATGCTCACTCCCGGCATACCCTCATGGCTACCTGAAATCCTCTGGTCGGGTCTCAGATTCGACGACATGACCGAGACGGCACGCAGATGGATTCCAATAATTAAGGAAAAAGAGCACCCCGACATCATCGTCGGCCTCTTCCACTCAGGTCATAACGAAGCTTCTACAACGGGAAACGTCATAGAGAACGCCTCTGTCAAAGTGGCCCGCGAAGTGCATGGATTCGACGTGATCCTCATGGGGCACGACCACCGGCTCTATAACGAAACGATCACGAACGTCGAAGGAAAGAGCGTGAAGGTCCTTAATCCGGCCAACAACGCGCGCTATCTCGGTCTCGTGGATATTGACATCGAGTCCAACGAGTATGACAACGCCATTCAAGAAAAGAGTATCAAGACAGATCTCATCGACGTGCGCCGCATAGAGCCGTCGCAGAATTTCATGGAACAGTTCAAGCCCCAGAGTGAGGCGGTCCTCTCATTTGTCAACCGCACGATCGGAGAATGTCAATCCGACCTTTCAACCGATGATGCATTTTTCGGGCCGTCGAAATTCATGTCGCTGCTCCACAAACTCCAACTTGAGATTTCGGGTGCGGACATTTCATTCGCAGCTCCACTCTCGTTCGGAGCAATGATCCGAAAGGGGCCTGTCCGAGTAAGCGATATGTTCACTCTCTATAAATACGAGAATATGCTCTATGTAATGGAACTTACCGGTGCAGAAATAAAGAACTACCTTGAGGAATCGTATAGCCTCTGGACTGCTCAGCTTAAGCCCGGACAGCCTCATATCATAAATTTTGCCTCCGCTAGGCCCACCGCATCCAACAACAGGCTGTCGAATCCGGCCTACAATTTCGATTCTGCAGCAGGTGTGAACTATACGGTTGACATAACCAAGCCGAAAGGAGAAAAGATCACCATCACCGGCATGAGTGACGGACGCATTTTTGACCCCGCTGCGAAATATACGGTGGCAGTAAATTCATACCGTGGCAACGGCGGAGGCGATCTGCTGACCAAAGGTGCAGGGATCAGTCAAGAAGAGCTGAGCGGCAGGGTGAAGAGAGCTACCGAAAAAGATCTGCGCTACTATCTCATCAAAGAGATTGAAAAAAATCCGGTCATTGAGGGCAACCTGATCTCAAACTGGAAGTTCATTCCCGAAGAGACAGCGGCAGAAGCAATAGCGATCGACCGCGAAATCCTCTTCTCTCCCGAAAGTTCAAAAGAGCAGAAGTGACAGTGCCATTACCACCATTCCGGATATGACTCCGATCATTGCCATGTGGTGATGACCGAAACGCTCTGATCCCGGGAGCAGCTCGTCGAACGAAATGTAGACCATGATTCCGGCGACAACAGACATCAGGACCGCACTCATCACCGGACTCCAGAAAGGCAGGATGAACAAAGCCGCGAATATGGCTCCCACGGGTTCTGCCAGACCTGACAAGAGCGAATATTTAAACGCTTTTTTTCTGTCTCCTACAGCATGGTAGATCGGGACAGAAACGGCAATGCCTTCCGGTATGTTATGGATAGCGATCGCAATCACGACAGGAAGGGCCATTGAGAGGCCTTCGAGCCCGGCGACAAATGTCGCAATTCCTTCAGGGAAATTATGGATTCCGATTGCAAGAGCGAGCATGAACGCGGTGCGTTGAAGCCGCGGGTCATTACCACCGGCCCGCATGGACTCAACCATCATGACCTCATGCGGATTCTCGTCCTCCGGAATAAGCCAGTCAATCAATGCAATCAGTGCAACACCAGCAAAGAAAGAGGCGAGCACGATTATCTCCCCCCACTTTCCGCCATAGGTAGCCTGAATGTCACTCAACGATTCCGGCAACAGTTCCATGAAAGAGATGTAGACCATCACGCCCGCTGACAACCCGAGAGACCATGACAGGAATTTTTTGTCTGTCCGGCCGGAATAGAATGCCATCAGCGAACCGATACCGGTCGAAAGTCCGGCGACGAGTGTCAGCCCGAGAGCCAATAACAAGTCAGATAAAGAAACATCCATAGGATATCGAATAATAAAGTGTGTTTAGTACTATCCATTGTAACGTCTGACGCGCCATATCGTTTAGGGACGAGGCAACGGGAGCAAGCGGGACATTAAGCGATAGGCGCGCTTAAGATCCCTTTTTGAGCGAGTTAAACCCACACAGTTTCCTTGATGGCTCTCCGGGATTTCACAATCGAGAATTTCAGCATAGCCACTGACTTCCTGCTTCAGACTCTCATCTGTAGCTATCGCCGCCATAGCCCTCACAAGATCGGAAGATGCTGACCTGAGACCATCAACGATCTCGGGCCGTCCGGCAAATTCTTTCATCAGGTTCAACCGGACGTTAAGAGACATGCGATATCTCGTAAACTGATCATTAAGACTCCATGCGCTGCCCGCAGCTTTGCGATAAACGCCCATCGGACGGCGGAAAAAGCGGATTCTGCCATGCGAGGCAAAAAGCATATGGAGAGCATAGTCCGGCGCGCGATCTTCCAGAATCCACTCCGGAAGATTACCGAGATCCACGGCATCCACACGATAAATGACCGACAGATTAGTGATAAAATTGCTCGTCGACAACAGCCGGACATCACAGTCGACAGGGGTCGAACCGTTGCTGAGAGTCTTTTCGCCAGTCGACTCATAGTAGTTGACGACACGATGGAACGCAACAGTGCAATCGCTATGGGCCTCCATGTAGCCGACCATTTTCCTGAGTTTGCCGCGGTAGAACCAGTAATCGTCGGCATCGCATATTGCCAGATATTTTCCGCGGACATGACGGAAACCCTCCATGTAGTTGCGCTGCAGCCCAAGATTCGATGGGTTGCGAAAATAACGCACAATCTCCGGGTAGCGTTTCTGCCACCGCAATACAATTTCAGCAGTCGCGTCGGTCGAGCAATCGTCCATGACGATCAGCTCAATCGGAAACGGAGTCCGCTGGCAGACAACACCTTTGATCGCATCAGATATATAATCCGCTTTATTATAGGCGATCATCACGACTGAGACAACAGGGAGGCAACTCTTATCCATATGCTACGCTTAATACTTAGTATATTGCAAAGGTAGTCAGATTCATCGAAACTTCAACCATGCATGGCGAAATAACGGAGACAGCGGATCGTAGGCCTACCGAAACTTTTCCGAGTCTTTGAATGTTATAATAGTCCCATTTAATACTATTAAAAACCATTATGATTGTATGGATAAGAAAAGACTAACCGCTGAAAACGGGCGCCCGATCGCCGACAACCAGAATGTAGAAACCGCGGGGCTTCGCGGACCAGCTACGCTTGAAAATGTGTGGTATCTTGAAAAAATAGCCCATTTCGACCGCGAGGTCATTCCCGAGAGAAGAATGCACGCAAAAGGCTCAGGAGCCTTCGGTCGATTCACCGTTACAAACGATCTGTCAGAGTACACACGCGCCTCGCTATTCTCAGAGGTCGGCAAGCAGACACCATGTCTTGTCAGATTCTCCACCGTCGCAGGCGAAAGAGGAGCTGCCGACGCCGAACGCGACATCCGCGGTTTTGCCATAAAATTCTATACGGATGAAGGCAACTGGGATCTTGTCGGCAACAACACCCCGGTGTTTTTCCTGCGCGATCCACTGAAATTTCCGGATCTCAACCACGCCATCAAACGCGACCCGCGCACAGGAATGCGCAACCCGACAAGTAACTGGGACTTCTGGACGCTCCTGCCCGAAGCGCTCCATCAAATTACAATAACGATGTCACCGCGCGGCATCCCGGCTTCATTCCGCAACATGCATGGATTTGGTAGCCATACCTATAGCTTCATAAACAAGGACAACAAGCGCACATGGGTCAAATTTCACTTTCGTACAATGCAGGGAATCAAAAACCTGACCGACAAAGAGGCGGAAGAGATCATCGCGAAAGACCGTGAATCACATCAGCGAGATCTTTTCGAAGCGATCGAACGAGGTGACTATCCGAAATGGAAACTCCAGGTGCAGCTGATGAGCGAGGATGAAGCCAAAACATATGGCATCAATCCATTCGATCTGACCAAAGTATGGTATCACAAGGATTTCCCTCTGCGTGATGTCGGAATTCTCGAACTCAACCGCAATCCGGAAAACTTTTTCGCCGAGATTGAGCAGGCCGCCTTCAATCCGGCCAATATCGTTGACGGGATCGGCTTCTCCCCGGACAAGATGCTTCAGGGACGCCTCTTCTCCTATGGCGATGCCCAACGCTATCGTCTGGGGGTGAACCATAATCTTATTCCTGTGAACATGCCGAAATGTCCGTTCCATTCCTACCACCGCGACGGTCAGATGCGCACCGACAGCAACTACGGTTCAACACTTGGTTACGAACCCAACAGCTACGGCGAATGGCACGACAAGCCCTCTCTTAAAGAACCCCCTCTAAGGCTTGAGGGCGATGCTTATGCCTACGACGAACGAGACTATGACAACGACTACTATACCCAGCCAGGCAAGCTATGGCGTCTGCTGAGCGACGAGGATAAACAGGCAACTTGCGAGAATACCGCAGCGCAGATGGACGGAATTCCTCTTTTTATCAAGCAACGTCATGTCAGGGCCTGCCACAACGCAGACCCGGAATATGGCGAAATGCTTGCCGAAGCGTTGAAAATAGATCTTGCCGAAGCCCTGACAGCCGAAGACCCGGCGCATCCGTCATGGGATCTACGGAAGGATCACGACTGATCAACTGACTGCAACTCACATACACTGCACTCCGCGACATCCTGAAAGAAGCGGAGTGCAGTTTTCAATTATAATATATTCCGCCCATCAGGCTAACCAAGGAGTATTAAAAAAGCTGTTTTGAATTTACTATGGGGTCGGGGTCGGAAAGCCCGCAAATTATCCAAGTCCACCGGATGGCCGTTAAATCCGTGGAGGAGTCCTAAAACAACCGCACTGACTGATTGTAAATAAAATTTAGCATTTGGGATTATCAATCTGACCGAATAAATTTTTAATTTTACGGTCGATTACAATTTCATCCACGACACAGAAATAGATGCCCATTAATTCAAGTAACATAAACGACCCACAACTGATCGAACGACTGCGGGACAAGGCGACTTGCAGAGAAGCGTTCAACGAGGTCATACGCAGCTATTCAGAACCACTCTACTGGCAGATCCGCCGCATGGTAGAGAGCCATGATGACGCGAACGACATTCTGCAAAACACATTTTTAAAAGCATGGACGTCGATAGAAAATTTCCGCGGCGAAGCGAAACTGTCCACATGGCTTCATAAAATTGCGATCAACGAGAGCATCACCTTCCTATCGAACAAAAGGAAGCGCAACAATGTGCCCATCGACGACGAAAGCTCAATGCTCATCAACACGATCGAAGCAGACACATATTTTGACGGCGACGAGCTCAAACAGCAACTCAGAAAGGCGATCGCCATGTTGCCTGAAAAGCAGAGGCTTGTGTTCAACATGCGCTATTACGATGAGATGAAATATGAACAGATGTCGGAGATTCTCGGAACTTCAGTAGGGGCTCTTAAAGCGTCCTATCACATCGCTGTGAAAAAAATCGAACAATATTTCGACGAACTTGATTAAACCAATGGTTCTGGTTGTAGTCAAAAAAATGAATTGCAAAAAACCGACTAAATATTCCGGCTATGAAAGGTCAAGATATACTCTCCTCAATCAACCATGACTCAGGCATGACAGTGCCTGACAATTATTTCGCTGATTTCGCCAAAAAGATGGAGGCACAACTTCCGCCTCAGCCCTGGGAGTCGGAAGATCCTGTGGTCATGCCCCGCACGTTCTGGCAGAAGATCCGCCCCTATGCCTACATGGCGGCCATGTTTCTCGGAATATGGTGCATGATGAAAACATTCGATCTCATGAGCGGCGACACTATAATTCCCGTCGAGAAAAACTCCCAGCTCATGAGTGCAATTAACAACGATGCGTTTTTCAATGATTATTGCACGCCGACATTCGACGAATCGGACGTCATTGACGAACTATATGACGAAGGCTTTGATCCAAGCGTAATCACCGCAAGCTATTGATGCAGCCCGAAAAACCAATACCCCACCCAATTCCCCCCCCCCAAAAAAAAACAAAACAAAGATTATGAACAGAGTCCTCATAGCCATTTTCTGCTCTCTCGTTTTTTCATGCTTTTCCTTTCATGCCGCAGCCGGTCCAGACTCGAAAGAAGACAAGGTCAAACGCGAACAATGGTACAAAAACATGGTCCAGACAAAGATCGACTATCTTGCCAGACAAGTCGGAATGAACGCTGACCAAAAAAGCAAATTTGAGAAACAATATGCTGCGATGTCGGCAGAAACCGCCAAGCTTTCCCGCGAAACCCGTCGGCTCGAACGAACAGTTTCGAAAAAAGCAGATGCAACCGATGTCGAATTTGAAAAAGCCGCAGAAGCTATTACCGAACTAAAATCGAAAGAGGGTGCGATCGAACAGAAATACTTCAATCAGTTCAAGGCCTATCTTTCGAAAAAGCAGCTGTTTCAGCTTAAGGTCGCCGAGCACAAATGGATGAAAGAACTGATGAAACACAGAATGAAAGGCAAAAAATAAATCCCTTCAGAGCAGACCCCGCCAGCGGGGAATTAACATAAATGACGACAATTCCAACGTTTCAACGTGACAGATTTGTCGTCTTTTTTATTTAGAAAATCCCTCTTTGGGAGTCAAACATACTCTTTATACTTATATACTGATCACCTAACCCCCCACCCGACTATTATTATGAGATTCCGTCTGTTTCAAAAAACCATCATGGTTTTGGGATTCCTCTGCATCAGCATTGCCGCAGCAGCCCAAGCCAGAAAGGCCGAACTACCCACGCCCGACTTTGCCTATCCCAAAACTGTCGCCACGAATGCGGAAAAGGATCTTGGGATCGCTCTTAAAACAGGAAACGACATTGCCGCGCTACGCGCAATGATGGATTTCGGCCTCGCCCAGGGGCAGACCGGCAAGGAAAACCTGCCGGATGTCGTGAATAAGGTCAAAAATCTCAGCCAGCAGCTGAGCACACCTGAAGAACAGGCTCTTGCAGAGCTGCTTCTGGCTAATATCTATAACAGTATCTTTGAAGCTGACAAGTATGTCTACAACCGCCGCGAGCTGCCTGCGACACCGCTTCCGGATGACTATACGCAGTGGAGTGGCGATCAGTTCCGCAACGAGATCTTCAGACTATGCAAGGAAGCGCTGTCGAAAGAGGCGGATCTCAAACGCATGCCGCTGAGGAATTTCGAGTCAATAATCACGTGCGATCAGGCAAGCGCAATCTATTTCCCGACCTTGTTTGACTTTGCGGCACATAACTCTATCAGCCTGCTTTCGTCGCTTACCCCCTTCTCATCGCCCTCGCTCGGGATTATTTCTCTAAGCCCGAAAGCTCTCTTCATGGTGACTCCCGTCATTGCCGCCGGTTCTCCGGAGACGCAGGAAATAATGAATATCTACGGCGATCTGCTGCGCTTCCACTCCTCGAACCAGGCTGCGGGGATTTACTGCGACATCCAGCGCCTGCTCTTTGCATCCAACCATCTCTACAGCAACCTCTACAATCAGAAGGACAGGGAGCTGATCTCGCGGCTCTATGATATTTACACGAGCAATATGAGTTCGGAATTCAGCGGCAACGCACTGATTGCGCTCGGCAATCTGATCACTCTGGAATCCGACAAGTATTCGCCAGTGTCAGCCAAAACATTCTATAAGACTCTCAAGAAATTTGCCTCATTTCATCCCAACTTCGCACGCCTCGGCTGCATCAACAACCTGATTGACCAACTTTCATCGCCAAGCGTCGCTGTAACCGCGCCCCAGACAGTCTCTCCGGGACATGAGTTCAGAGTTAAAATCTCATCCGAAAACCGCAACAGAATCAAGCTGGCGGTCTACCGCATTCCTGACAAAACAGCCAATGCCAACATTAATAACTATTCCCTTACATTCAATGCCAGCAAACTCAAGGGTCTGACTCCGGTCAAAACAGTTGAAGTGGCACTTGAAGGGAGCATTCCTTTCACTGCAGACACCACGGTTTCCATCAGTGTGCCTGATTATGGATATTATGTCGTTATCGACGAAAAGTCAATAGCCCCCAATGATATGGTCTCGGGCATCCGTTCGACATCGCTCGCAATAGGATCCATTAACTCAGAAGCCGGGACCGATCTGTTTGTTATCGATCCTTTGACAGGCGCGCCCGTAGGCAAAGCTTCAATCGCTTTTTCAAAAGGCACGAAGAATCCAAGCTTAACGACAATCGGCCAGACTGACAATGAAGGTTTCTATCGGATCAACAAGGATTCTGGCAGAACATACCATCCGGTAAATGGCCGGGATAAATATGCAGCATCAATCTACGGGTCATATTATATTGAAACCGAACAGGAATGGTCGTACAGAACCAATTCCTACACCGACCTGCCACTTTATCGCCCTGGTGACACGGTCAGATGGTGTGCCGTCATCTATCAGGTCAAGGGTCTCGAGCGCAAGCTCTCGGCAGCCAGCCAATGCAAAGCCATTCTTTACAACGCCAACAACAATCCCGTCGATACGGTCAGGACAACATCCGACGGCTGGGGACGCATCAACGGATCGTTCGTAATACCGGACAACGAACTGACCGGCGACTACCGTATTCAATACGTTTTCGATGACAACAACATCAACACCCACTATTTCAAGGTCTCCGATTATAAAATGCCGACTTTCTTCCTCTCTCTCGACAAAGCAGCCAACGGAATCCCGTCGGAGGGCGATGTGACAATCAGCGGGACTGTCAAGACCTATTCCGGCGTCAGCCTTGGAGGCATACCGGTATCGGCCGTCATGTCGGCATCTGTCGGCCGGTGGTGGTTCCGCTCAAACTCTGTCAACTTCTGCACACTGAGAGATACGACCGATGCCGAGGGGAAGTTCAGACTTGTGCTCACGAAAGAGGCGATAGCCAATTCTCCCGCACCCGAGGGAGTGTTCACGGCTCTCGTGCAGGCGACCTCCGCCTCCGGTGAGAGCCAGCAGAATTCTACGGAATTCTGTGTGGGGAACACCTACACTATTGTTTCAAAGCTCCCGTCGACTGTCATATTGTCGACCCCGTTCGACATGTCCGGCTATCTCGACGTCAAGAACGGCGAAGGAGAGAGCGTCGTCACGAAGATGGGATTCATTCTTACAGACACACGAGATCCCCGCAATGAGCTGAAGGGAACAGTCGGCCGATCCGTGACATTCGGCGATCTGCCAGCATCGGTCTACTCGATGAAAGTATTCACTACGGACCTAAAGGCCGACACTCTGGACGCATCACTGACTCTGTATGAGCCGAGCGGAAAAACTTCGCCCGTCGATGCTCCGCTGTGGTCTCCTGCCAATAAACTTTCAATAAGCGATAACAACATGTGCGAGGCCGAAATTTTCTCATCGGCCGATGATCTTTCGGTGCTCTATCTGCTCTATAGCAACAACACGGTCCTCGAGCGAAAATGGCTGAAACTCCACAAAGGGGCCAACAATGTAAGAGTGAAGCTTCCGGCAGACCTCAACAACGCGCAGCTTAATCTCTCGGCAGCCAAGAACTTCCGGCAGTCGACCCTGTCATTTGACATTGAGCGCCTGTTGGCCCGACGAACGCTTGCGATTAAAGCGGAATCGTTCCGCGACCGAATCACGCCCGGCGATCTCGAGACATGGACATTCTCGACGATCAATGCCGACAGCAAGGGCGAGGAGGCGGCTCTGATCTTCGACATGTACAACAGCGCGCTCAAATCGCTGAACAGAGTGGAAAAAACAATCGCGTTCAGCAAAGGCTACGTGCAATCTGTGGCAGTAAGGCGCCCTGCCATTGAACGCTTCGCATCGAATACGTCACATAAGACATTTGACAGGAGCGATAATTGCACAAATATATCCGACCCACGTTTTAATACCTACGGGCTGTCATTCGTTCCCGTAATGAAACGCGTGACAGAAATGCTCTATGCGAAATCGCGCTCGGCAATGGCTGTTGCGTCGGATGTTATGGAAGAAAGCGTCGATGTTAAGGCTATGGGCACCGGAAACAGCATGAATGCAGCTGCAGACTCAGATGGAGGAATTGCCGAAAGTGAGACGGAGGCAGAAAACGGGTCAACCGCCTCAGAAGCGTCCCACAGTGCCGAACCGGAATTGAGAGAGGGAGAAACGACACTTGCATTTTTCGATCCGACACTTACGACAGGTGCCGACGGTCAGGTCTCGTTCTCTTTCAAAGTGCCCAACGCCAATACGACATGGGACTTCACGGCACTCGCCTATGACCGCGATCTGACCACTGCAGAGTTCAATCGTCAGATCCTTGCCAACAAGCCATTGATGGTTACCCCGAATCTGCCGCGCTTCCTGCGCACGGGCGACCGTGTATCAATCGCTGCAACCGTGTTCAACAATTCCGAAGAAGACCAAAGTCCGGTTGTGACCGTTGAGTTTTTCAATCCGGCCGACGATACGGTCATCTTCAAAAAGAGCTTTGCCAAGACAAAAATCGAAGCTGGAAAAACCCTCACGCTTTCTACCGAACTGGCTGCACCGGCCAACACTCCGCTTCTGGGCTACAGGATTGTTGCAGAAACGGAACTGCTTTCCGACGGCGAGCAATCGCTCATCCCCATTCTCGAAGCCTCGGCTCCGGTCGTGGAGACAACCCCGTTCTACATTAACCCGGACTCGACATCATTCTCGATGAAGCTTCCCTCCTACCCCTCAGGGTCGCAGATAACACTGCAATTCTGCGACAATCCGATCTGGTATGTCGTCACTGCCCTGCCCGGCATTTCGGCCTCGACCGCACGCACTGCGCCTGAAGCTGCCGCCTCGCTATTCTCGACAGCCGTGGCCGAAGGGATTCTGAAAACTGTTCCGGAGGTGAAGCACGCACTGCAGCAGTGGACCGCCTCTGACCAAAGTGACTCGACTCTTGTCTCGATGCTCGAACAGAATCAGGATCTCAAAACGATTCTGCTCAAAGCCACACCGTGGATGCTTGACGCAAAAAATGACACCGAGCGAATGACCCGCCTTGCAATGCTCTTCGACACGAAGAACATCCGAAAAACATATTCCGAAAACATCTCCCTGCTTGGGAAGCTCCAGCGAGCCGATGGAGGATTCGCATGGATGAATCAGAGCACAGAATCTTCAGAATGGGCCACTTACAGGGCACTCGTCACGATCGGACGGCTCAATGCGCTTGGGTTCCAGCCGACCGACAAAAAACTTTCGGCTATAATTCAGAAGGCTCTCGGCTATTATCAGAAATGCGTTGAGAAGAGCTACCGCAAATACCCGAAATCAGACTTCACATCGTTCGTGACCGTCACTGATCTCTATCCCTCGTTTGCACTTTCTCTGACTGGCAAAGAGATTGTTGCCAAGAATGTCCAGCAACAGCTTAGCGGCTGGAAGAAAATGTCGCTGCCGGCCAAAGTTGACGCAGCAAAGATTCTGTTCAAGCATGGCTACAGCCGCAATGCTCTCGAAATTCTTGAGTCTCTGCGTCAGTATTCACAAAAGACACCGACTCAGGGAATGTGGTGGCCGATTCTATCGGATCTTGCCGGCGGCACAATGACAGAACTGAATCTTACGGCACAGGCTTTGTGGGCATTCTGTCTTATCTCACCTCAGTCTGATGAGATTGACGCCATCCGTCAATGGCTGATCCTCCAGAAAGAGAGTCGCGAATGGGGCAACTCGCCTGAAGCGTCGGAAGTATGCGCCGCAGTCCTTCTGTCTTCGCCGAAGTGGATCAGTTCGGCAAAAGCTGTCGAAGTCACAGTCGGTTCTAAGACCGTCAGTCAGTCGCCGACCGACAGAACACTCGGCTATTTCCGCACCGATATCTCCGATCTCTCCCCTGCTGGCAAAATGCTGGCCATCGAGAAATCTGACCGCACTCCGGCGTGGGGAGCAGTCTATTCCCGCTCGATCCGGACCTTGGCTGATACTGAGGCGTCGGCATGCGACGCGGTTTCAATCAGAAAACGCTTCCTGAAACAGGCGGGCGACAAATGGGTCGAGACCACAACCGCCAACGTCGGCGACAAGCTGAGAATCGAACTTCTGGTCAAATGCAACCGCGCGATGGACTATGTGGCTATAACCGACGATCGCGCCGCTTGCCTCGAACCGGTCGAACAACTTCCGACACCGGTCTTCGCGGAAGGATTGTGTTTCTATCGCGAGAATAACGATGCGTCGACAAATCTCTTCATCTCCAATCTCGGCAAGGGCACCTACCTGCTCACCTACGAAGTCTGGGTGAACAATGCCGGCAGCTTCGCCTCGGGAATCGCGACTATCCAAAGTCAGTATGCTCCACAGCTGTCGGCCCACTCGGCCGGAACACAGCTTGTTGTCGGAAAACCGTAATCTCAGCGAGCTTCTCTAAGACCGGCATCTTGCCGGGCACACTTATAAGGTCCATGACTTGTGGCAGATCTCCGCCACAGTCATGGACCTTCGTCATGTCTGCAAGCAGGTTTCCCGCAAATATGTCCGGCAAAGAGATGCGGCCATCTTATTTAAAATAATTCTAAATAAGTTTTGCCATTTTACAAATTATTCTCATCTTTGCAAAAAAATTTATGAGCAGATGAGATTAGACGAACTTACCACAGGGCAAAAAGCAAGAATCGTAAAAATCGTTGGCCATGGCGCATTCCGCAAACGACTGATGGAAATGGGCTTTGTCAAAGGTAGAGATATTGAGGTTCTGCTCCATGCTCCGATGAAAGATCCGATCAAGTACAGCATTCTGGGCTACGAAGTGTCGCTCCGCAAAACTGAGGCCCACATGATAGAAGTTGTACCGTTCAATGAAGCATCTGCCTCAGATGAGACCAAATCCCACACCAACACACTCGTCGAATCGGTCGAGTCGCACAATGCGTTCGAGGAGTCGCACCACACGATCAATATCGCGCTCATCGGAAATCCGAACTGCGGCAAGACCTCGCTTTTCAATATCGCCTCCGGCGCCCATGAGCATGTCGGGAACTACAGCGGTGTGACAGTCGATGCCAAGCATGGCAGTTTCAATTATGGGAACTACAAGTTCAACATCGTTGACTTGCCCGGCACCTATTCTCTTGACTCATATTCGCCCGAAGAGTTATATGTCCGCCGCTATCTGAACGGACAGACTCCAGATGTTATCGTCAACGTTGTCGTCGCATCAAATCTCGAACGCAATCTGTATCTGACAACCGAACTGATCGACATGGACCGCAGCATGGTCATCGCCCTCAATATGTTCGATGAGATCGAGAAGTCAGGCGACCGGCTCAACTACGAGTTGCTGGGAGAGATGATCGGAGTGCCTATTGTTCCGACCGTCTCCCGTTCGGGGAAGGGAATCGACAAACTATTCGACACGATCATCGCCGTCTACGAAGGGCGTCACAAGGCTGTCAGACATGTCCATGTCAATCTCGGTCCGGAAATAGAGCCCGGTGTCACGGTTCTTAAAGATCTCCTTAAGGCGGACAAAATCATTCCGCCGCAGTTCTCGCCCCGCTACCTCGCTATCAAGCTGCTTGAAAACGACAAGGAGGCTGAAAGCATTGTCAGCGTCAGCGATGACTACAACCACATAATCGAAGTAAGGGACAAAGAGGTAGAAGAGATCGAACGGAATTTAAAAGAGGATGTCACCTCGGCCATTGCAAGCGAAAAGTATGGATTCATTTCGGGCGCACTTGCCGAAACGCTTACCAAGGGAACCCGTCAGGTTGAAAAGCAGACCAAGCTGATCGACGCATTCGTCACCAACAAGCTGTTCGGCTTCCCGATTTTCATAGCTCTGATGTTCCTGACGTTCTGGGCCACATTCGAAATCGGATCTTATCCGATGGACTGGATCGAGTCGGCTATCGGCTGGATCGCCGAGCTTGTCCAGGAGCATATGCCAGACGGCTGGATGAAAGACCTGATCGCTGACGGGGTCATCGGTGGAGTCGGCGGTGTGATTGTGTTTCTTCCGAATATCCTGATCCTGTATCTATGCATCTCTTTCATGGAGGACTCAGGCTACATGGCGCGGGCGGCCTTCATCATGGACCGCATAATGCACAGGATCGGACTTCACGGGAAATCGTTCATTCCTCTGATCATGGGCTTTGGCTGCAACGTTCCGGCAATCATGTCGACGCGCAGCATCGAGAGTCCATCGAGCCGCATCATCACAATTCTCATCAATCCGTTTATGTCCTGTTCGGCACGACTGCCGATCTATGTTCTGCTCATCGGAACATTTTTTGAAAAGCATGCGGCCCTGATGTTTCTCGCGCTCTATCTGCTCGGGATAGTCGTGGCGGCCGTCACAGCGCGTCTCCTCAGACGCTTCTATTTCAAAGCAGATGAAACCCCGTTTGTCATGGAACTGCCTCCCTATCGCCTGCCGACAGGGAAAGCTCTTCTGCGCCACATGTGGAGCAAAGGCGAACAGTATCTGAAAAAGATGGGTGGTGTCATTCTTGTCGCAAGCATCGTTGTCTGGGCGCTGAACTACTTCCCTATCCACAACGAGACTCGGCCGGCAGAAAACGAACAGACTGTCATGGCCGACGATTCAAGGATCAATCCGGAAAACGACTCCTACCTCCAGATGCTCGGTAAATTTGTTAATCCAGTCATGGAACCGTTAGGAATGCACTGGAGAGGGACAGTCGCAATGCTTGCCGGTGTTCCGGCAAAGGAAATTGTCGTTTCGACTCTCGGAGTGCTATACACCGGCGACGAGGAGATTTCCGATCAGGCACTCGGCCAACGGCTCAAAGCAACGAATCCGGCAACAGGAAAGCCAGATTTCACAATGGCATCAGCGCTCGCACTTCTTGTGTTTGTCCTTCTCTACTGTCCCTGCATGGCTACGGTCATAGCAATCGTGAAAGAGACTGGCCGCTGGCAGTATGGGGCATTTTCGGTTGTCTATAACACAGCCGTGGCCTGGATTCTCGCTTTCGGTGTCTACCGCCTCGCGCTCTTAGCGATTTAGGCGCCTGTACGGTTTTAGATCAACTAAAAATAGTACACCCTGAAAATGAGAATCTTTTCATCTCCGCAAAGGTCTTTTCCGGTTCTTTACAACGGAATTTAACGGTCACAATCGACGATTGCGCCCTCGAACCCAAACGACAATCGCTCAAAGAATCCTCTTTGAGCGATTATCACAATAAGCAGTTTCTTATTCTAATTCGACAACTGTTATTCCTGCGCCTCCGAAGCGGACATCCTCGTCGTGGCAACTTCTGACTCCGCTGACAGAGGCCAGATATTCACGGATGCACTGACGCAATGCTCCGGTTCCGGTTCCGTGAAGGATTCTGACCCTCGATGTGTTGAACTGGATCGCGTCGTCAATAAAATATGTGACAGCCTGCACGGCCTCATCGACACGCATTCCCCTGACATCGATCTCCTGCCGGAACTGCAGCTGACGGGAACGGGTCTCGTTACTTGTCGCCGAGGAAATAAACGACGATGCTTTCGCGGCTGAGGGAATCTTCGACAGAGTACGTCTGAGACGCGAGAGTTTCACGGTTGTCTTAAGCATGCCGAAGATGACAACCGCCTCTTTTCCTTTGATCTCGACAATCCGGCCCGGAGTTCCCTCGCCGTCGAGTTTCACTATATCATTGACTTCGAGCGGAGCATTCCTGTCCACAACCGGTCTGGGGGCCTTCTTCTTCGCCTTCGGGGCTTTTTTCAGCAGATCCGGCTGGTCATCGCCGGCCGCAACAATAACTTTCTTATCTTCGTCGAGACGGCGACGGGCCTCACGGATCTTCTCTTTATCGGCCGCTGCGCTCCGGATCTCCTTTATCGTGCGCTCAACACGCGCGTTCGATCCGTCGATAATGCGCTTAGCCTCTTCTTTTGCTTCCGATATGATCTCGCGCCGTTTGCTGCGGAGTTCATCGGCCTCCGATTCATAACGTTCGAGAGCCATCTCGACTTTCTTCTCCTTCTGACGAATGGCCAGACGCTTGTTTTCCCAGTATTTTTTGTCACGGGCTATGTCAAGCAGATACTTGTCGAGGTTGATGTAGTCACTTCCAACAATCTGTTCGGCTTCTTCAAGAATTGTTTTCGGAAGTCCGATTTTTTTGGCTATCTCGATTGCAAACGAGCTGCCGGGATTGCCGATTGAAAGTCGGAAAAGCGGCTGCATCTGCTGCCGGTCATAGAGCATCGATCCGTTAATCAGTCCGGGGGTGTCTTCAGCGAAATGCTTAAGGTTCTGGAAATGCGTTGTGATAATACCCCACATCTTCTTGTCGTTCAGGTTATGGAGAACCGCCTGAGCAATCGCACCACCGATCTGCGGCTCGGTTCCTCCTCCGAATTCATCAATAAGAACCAGACTGGTTTTACGCCCTCTCTGCAAAAGGAACCGCATGTTGCGCAAATGGGAGCTATAAGTACTGAGGTCACTTTCAAGCGACTGATCATCGCCTATGTCGACAAATATATCCTCGAAAATGCCACATCGGGAATTGCTGTAGACCGATGGGAGGAGCCCACACTGAAGCATGTACTGTATTATGCCGGCAGTCTTAAGGCAAACGGATTTTCCACCGGCATTCGGCCCTGAAATAACGAGAATGCGCTCTTGAGGAGTCAGGATAATGTCGAGCGGGACAATCTCCTTGTTCTGGCGGCGCAGTGACATTAGAAGCCCGGGATGACAGGCGTGGTACCACTCCAGCTCCTCGTTCTGGGAAAATGACGGCATCGAAGCATCTATATCCTTTGCGAACAATGCCTTTGCATGGATAAAATCAAGTTCACCCATTATTTTGCAGCTTTCAGCAATCTGAGCCGCATAGGGCCGGAGCGTGTCGGTCAGTAGAGTTAGGATTCTCGTAATCTCCCGGCGCTCGGCCAGTTCGAGTTCGCGGATACGGTTGTTGGCCTCAACCACTTCGGCCGGCTCGATAAATACAGTCTTCCCCGACGCAGACTCGTCGTGAACAATTCCCGAAAGCTTACGCTTGTTCATCGGCGCAACCGGCAGCACAAGTCGCCCGTCGCGCATCGCCGGAGCCGTATCCGCCTCAATCACACCTTCTTTCTGAGCCCGCGCAATGACAGCCTTCATCACCGAATTGACCCTGCCGCTCATGCGGTTCATATCCCTGCGGATCTCGGCCAGTTCGGGCGACGCACTGTCCATGATGTTGCCATAACGGTCAATGACCCGATTGATCGCACCGACGACAGGAGCAAATGTGACCATGCGCCTTACCGTTGCACTCAACTCAGGATAAGGCATGTCAGCCTCATCTTCAGCATCACCTGCTCTGAAATAATCCGCGACTTCACCCATGCAGACCAACGTCGACCTGACAGTGATGAATTCAGCCGCCGGAAGGAATGTGCGACCGACCGTCAGAACTTTCAGCGAATGGGAAATATCATGAAGACCGGCCAACGGCAGGTCAGTTTCCCCTTTGACAATCGCGAGCATTTCGTCGGTCGCATGGAGCGCCCGGCTGATTACCTCATAGTCGGTCAGAAAAGTCATCTCATCGGACAGCTGACGTCCCATTGCTGAAACGCAATAGGCGGAAACTTTCTGACGAACGCTGTCAAAACCTATTTTTTTCTCAAAAGATTCGGGATAGATCATTCGAATTATTAATATATAAATACTGGAGAGACCTCAGAATGATGCGAGGAATCATTCCCCGGCTTATTTTCAGTCATTTCTGCAAAGAGGCTACAAATTTACGAAGTTTTCGCGACATGCGGGTTCTCACAACTAAAAAAGTCTCCGCAGCCACCTCGCGGTGTCCGTTCCGGATCTTGCTCTACCGCGCGGACACTTTTGGGTATGGCAGAGCTTTCAGCAATACCTTTGCACCGTTGAAATTCATAACCCCAAAGATATGAAGCAGTCATTTATCGCATTGGTGGCAATAGCAAGCATCCTGCCGACGCAAACAGGCCCCATAGGCCGACTCCGACGGCTGCAAAACCGGCACTGCAGTTTGTCAGAGGGATGAAATTCAACAATTTCAGCATAAAAGATGTTATAGTATCAAAATAGTAAAAAACTTTTAACTTGATTTATTATGAAAACACTAACTAACTATTGGGGACAATCCAAATGGTGGTGGGTTGTTCTGCTCGTCGGAATCATGACAATTCTGTCAGGTTTTGCCTACTGGCTATGGCCGGCAATCGGATTTGCTATTTCGTCACAGATTTTCGGATGGATTCTCGTTCTTGGAGGAATCGTCCAGCTCTGTGTTTCGTCGGGCTCCGACCGGCCTCAGGGATGGGGATGGTGGCTCGTCGGCGGCGTTATCGACCTGTTCATCGGCTTCATGCTTGTGCGCAGTGTGATTCTGTCTGAACTTGTCTTCCCGTATTTCATTGCGATCGTATTCCTGTTCTGGGGTCTCGGAGCTATTTTCAGTTCGGTCGGCCAACGCGCGCGCCGATACTGGTGGCTCTATCTTATCAACGGTATTCTTCTGATGGTCATCGGATACTTCTTCCTCGAAGCGGGCTACATACAGAACATGCTGATGACAAGCATGCTGACTTCTCTCGCGTTCATCTACTGGGGATTCTGCATCTGTTTGCTCAGCTACGACATCCGTCCGGCCTCACACATCACGCGAGGCTGACGTCACTAAATTCGCCTCTCCGAAATTCCATGCATATGTCAGTTAGGAGAGGCGAATTTGTTAAATCTGTCTAAAAAAACCGCAGCATCGGCATATTTGAGTCTTGTTTTCAGAAGAAAGTCATATATTTGTGATATTAAAGTAAAAAAGACATTAAACCAAATCCGGTTTTCAATGTCTTTTTCTATAGCTGTCATTAATCTCTCAACATATAAAATCTGAATTATGGACATCCGAATAACATCATTTCTGACTGCGGCCATCATTCTTGGTGCCAACGCTGTCGGCTTTGCTCAGAGCTATGACGATGATGACATCTATTTCAATCCGTCGAAAGTCAAAAGCGAATCCAAGGAAAAGAAAAGCACAGCGGGAACGCAGATCTATAGAACTACGATAACCGACCATCGGTCCGGCATCAACATAGATATTGACACCTATAACCGTCGTGGTGTTTTTGCAGCTGCCGACACAGCTTCAGAGGCAAACGAATCCGGAGATTTCAATTACACCCGACAGATCGAACGCTTCTATAATCCCGACGTTGTCACCTCCTCAAACGACGCCGAGCTTGCCGACCTGTACTATTCACAGCCGGCTACCGACGTAAATGTCTATATCAATGCGGTTCCCTCTTACGGCTATTGGGGCTATCCGTATTCATCCTGGTACTGGGGCTACGCTCGCCCCTATACATGGTATTGGAACTGCGGATGGGATCCCTACTGGTCATGGGGTCCGAGCTGGAGCTGGGGTCATGGATGGGACCACGGATGGGGGCACGTTATTCCGAGCCGCCCGAACCGCCCGTCAGGCAACATCCGTCCCGGACAGCAGGTCCGTCCGTCAGGTAGCATCCGCCCCTCTTACCGTCCGTCATCCCGTCCTTCGGCGGGTTACAACGGGACTTATCGCCCCGGAAGTTCGTCATCAGGCTATCGTCAGAGCGGAAGCTCAGTCAGAAACGGTAGCGGTTCAATTCGAAAAAACAATTCGGGAGTGCGCCAGAACAACAATTCGCATCGCCAGAATTCGAACATTAACAATAATTCCTACCGCAACTCCAACAGTTCATCGTTCCGCAACAACATCAATGGCTCGACCTATCGCAGTTCAGGCTCGTTTGGCGGTTATCGCGGCGGAAGCGCCGGTTCGATGGGAGGAGGCTCACGTGGCGGAGGAGGAGGCCGCGGCCGACACTGATCCCACCTACTCTACATATAGGACCATCTCTCCCCGGAAACTAAAATTATTACATTGATAACTATCCACTCTTTCACAATATGAAAAAACGAGTTTTTTCAGCTTTATGCGCAGCTCTGCCGCTGGCAATGTTCGCCCAGACTGCAATCGATGCCTATCAGTTGTCGCGCTATGATCTAAGAGGAACCGCACGCTTCATGTCTATGGGCGGCGCGTTCGGAGCTCTGGGAGGAGATCTCTCGACCCTCAATCAGAACCCGGGCGGCATTGGGGTATATCGCAAAAGTGACATAGGTATAACTCTGGACATTGACATCCAGAGTGCCAAAACCAATACTTCGGTAATGTTCTACAACCAAAAGCAGACCAAAGTCGGAGTCAACAATGTCGGCTACATTGGAGCAACGCGCACTAACTCAGAAATAATGCCGTTCTTCAACTGGGGATTCACCTACAACCGTGCGGCATCATTCAACAGACGTTTCCGTGGAGTCGACGTGATGAACGGATCACTCTCGAACTATATCGCAGGATACACCTCGGCCGAAAACTGGACAACTGGCGAACTTGAAGGGAAAGACAATAATTATTTCGCGACCTATGGTGCTCCCTGGATGAGCATTCTCGCCTATAATTCATATATGATCAACCCCGTCAGCCCGGGAAGTACGACCTACAACGGTCTCTGGGGCAACGGGACCTCAGGCGAACATGAATTCGACGTCGAAGAAACCGGCTATGTCGATGAATATGAAATCAATCTCGGCGGCAACTTCGCTGACGTTGTCTACTGGGGCATCGGATTCGGCATCACGGACATCAACTACAATCAGAACGTCTATTATCAGGAATTCCTCCAGAATGCCACCATTCCCATCGTTGTTCCTGACCAAAATGGCGATGGTGCCGTCGTTGCAAGTCCAACTCCTGTAGCGACAGATCAGGAAGTAGGCTTCGGCCTCCAGAGCCGCAAGCACATCAGCGGTACGGGCTATAACTTCAAAGCGGGCCTTATCGTTCGCCCGATCAACGAGCTTCGTCTCGGCTTCGCAGTCCACACTCCCACCTACTACAATCTTACGCAAAACAATGACGGAATCGTTGACTACGGCTACGGATATGCAGAAGGAGATCTGAAGCCGGGTTACCACGGCACACCGATCGAAGCGGCAAACTGGAAACTGCGGACTCCCTGGCGACTCATGGCGAGTGCAGCTGTCGTCATCGGTCCGAAGGCCATCATCTCCGCTGACTATGAGTACCGTCCCTATCAGGACATGACGACAAAGTACGACAACGGAGATAACGTCGACGCTGTCAACGATGGCATCAAGAGCTACTACAAAGCGACCAATATCATAAGACTCGGAGCGGAATATCGCATCAGCAACCATGTCAGCATCCGCGCAGGCTATGCCTACGAATCCTCGCCGACAGGGGCGGAAGTAAAAGACAACCAGCTCCCGGTCTACACCTCATCGCCAAACGATACGGGCACGACCCCGTCCTATACGCTCGACAATTCCACCCGCTATCTGACATGCGGACTCGGCTATAAATACAAAAACTTCTATGCCGATGCAGCTTATGTCAACAAGCACTACAAGAGCGACTTCCACCCGTACTCGCCCAACAATTACACTATGGCACCCGCAGCGTCGGAAGTTACATCCAACTCAAACAATGTCGTGCTTACAATCGGTTTCCGTTTCTGACCACTGACAAAAGAAAAATTCTCACACGAGAGCGGCTCATGATCGGGCCGCTCTCGTTTTTTTCTATATGTAAAGGCACGCGTTTAGGGAATGTCTGAATCTAAAAAAAAAGCAATCGGCCGGCATCCCGAGATAGTGGGATCCGGCCGATTGTGCAAATTGAAATCGTTAGATTCTGTCCGCAGGAATTATTCAGCGGCAGGAGCTTCTTCAGTTTCAGCGGCTTCTTCAGCGGCTGCAGCTGCTTCAGCTTCAGCTTTTGCGGCAGCGAGTTCAGCTTTCTTCTTAGCCACAGCTTCAGCTTTGGCTGCGTTTTTAGCCTGCTCGTCTTCAAAACGCTTCTTAGCTTCAAGTTCTTTGGCAGAAGCCATGTTAGCTTTCAGAGCGTCAACGTTTGCCTGCTTCTTTTCTTTCCAGGCTGCAAAACGACGTTCAGCTTCAGCTTCGTCGAATGCGCCTTTCTTAACACCACCCTGGAGGTGCTTCATCAGAAGCACACCTTCCTTAGAGAGGATGCTGCGAACTGTGTCAGTGGGTTGAGCACCGACATTAACCCAATACAAAGCCCGTTCGAAATTCAAAGTTACTGTAGCAGGATTAGTGTTCGGATTATAAGAACCTATCCTTTCAATAAATTTACCATCTCGTGGTGCCCTGCTGTCGGCGATAACAATAGGATAAAACGCATAGTTCTTGCGACCATGACGTTGTAATCTGATTTTTGTTGCCATTTGAAATTAATTAAATAAATTTGGTTTTGTATTGCTTTTTGCGTCTGCAAAGTTACGATTATTTTTTGGATACGCAATTGAATAATCCATTAAATTCTCAGAGCGAAGGCAATTTAGAGTCTTTATTGTATTTCGGGCAGATCCGGGACAGTCAGACCAGCGCCAGTGCTGCCCTGAACGAAGCGGCGACAGGCTTCGAGCGTTTCAGGCTTTCCGATGTCAAACCACGAATAGGATTCTGAGGGCTCGTAGCCTGATATGTTCAATTCAGCGCAGTTTTCGACATAGAACGGCGTTATTGAATAGGGGCGCTCCGACGGATTCTCTGCGAGTCGCTTCAAAAGATGTCCGGAGACCACATGCACCCCGCCAAACGCCTTGGGCGTCAACTCGTGTGAGGCAAGATGCGGTGGCCTGACCTCTCCTGTCTTACGGTTTGTCCAGCCTTTCATCCTGCCGTCAGAGTCAAACAGAAGATAACGGGATGTCGGGCGGTCTGACACGAGCAGAGTCGCGTCATCGCCGGAGTCAAGATGGCTTCTGATCATGGACCGAAGGTCGAAGTCGGTGAAAATATCAGCGTTATGGACAACGACCGGACCTTCGAAACCGAACAGGTGTCCGGCCTTCTGCAGCCCACCGCCAGTGTCAAGCAGAAGACTGCGTTCATCGCTCACGCGAATACGGATGCCGAAATTGTGACTGTCGACCAGATAGTCTATGATCATGTCGGGAAAGTGGTGGACATTGACCACAAGATCGTCGACACCGGCGTCGACAAGCTTCCGGATAACTCTTCCGAGCATCGGCTCTCCTCCGACCTCGACCAAGGCTTTCGGACAATCAGCTGTCAACGGATAGAGGCGCGTGCCGAGTCCGGCCGCAAATACCATCCCTTTCATAGCTTCACCTCCACTCCCCTTTCGCGATGGATCAGCACCACATCACAATCAAAAGACGCCGCTATATGCTCCGCCATTTTCTGGGCACTATAGACCGAACGGTGCTGACCGCCTGTGCATCCGAAACTCACGCTCAGGTCCGAGAATCCACGCTTAATATATCGTCTGACACTATGGTCTACAAGGGCCTTGCAGCTGTCGAGGAACTCAAGAATCTCTCCGTCGTTTTCGAGAAACTCCTGAACCGGACGGTCCATCCCGGTCAGATGCCGGTACTGTTCGTAACGCCCCGGGTTGTGGACGGCCCTGCAATCGAAAACAAATCCGCCGCCATTGCCTGTGAAATCCTCAGGGATACCTTTCTTGTAAGAAAAACTGTAGACTTTCACTTTCAGCCGTCCGGGTGCAGCCGGAACGGCGAACCGGTCATCGGCAATCAGCCGATCAATAACCAAAGCGATGTATTGCAGCCTGTTGTCGCCAAGTGATGCAAGAGAATCCTTCAAAGAAATGAGGGTGGCTCTGATTGGGGTCAGAAAAACGGCTTTATGCTGATGCAGCCCGCGGAAACCATATGCGCCAAGAACCTGAAGCAGTCTGAAAATCACGAAGAGCCGGAGGGTGCGTTCCCAGTAATCATCAACAACCACCCCTGCCTCACGCGCTTTTTCGACATAACTTCCGGCCAATGCCCAGCGGACCTCGTCTGACAGCCCGAGACGGCTTTGCCAGAGCAGCGATGCGACATCATAGAAGGGATTGCCGAGACGAGCTCCCTGATAGTCTATGAGAACAGGCGTGTCGCCGCGCATCATTACGTTTCTTGACTGGAAATCGCGCAGAATCAAGACTTTTGCAGGAGAGTCACAGAGATTTCGGATCAGATAATCGAACTCATTCTCAAGCACCTGCTCGTCGACCTCAACGCCTGCAAGTTTCAGAAAACAGTATTTGAAATAGTTTAGATCCCATCTCACCGCCTGAGCATCCATTTCAGCACGCGGATAAAGAACCGAACGGGCTATGCCGTCATGACCGGCCGCATGAAAATCAGCCAGTATTTCCACGGTTTCGGCAAGAGCCTTCCTGAATCGTTCGGAATCGGGACCAGAGCTGACAAACAAGTCATAGAGTGACTCGCTGCCGAGATCTTCCTGAATGTAGCAGACTCCGTCGGGCGCTACGGCCAAGACCTGAGGCACAGGCAAACCATGAGAGCGAAAATGCTCAGTCAGAGCAAGAAAAGCCCGATTTTCTTTCATGTCACTCCCGATCGTGGCAATGACTGTCGGGCCGCTGCCATGAACTCTGAAATAGCTCCGCGAGGATCCGGCACCCGGGAGTCTGTCGATCCTGACCGGTTCTGATCCAAACCGCTGCGTATATAATGCTTTAATACTTTTCATCTTATTTATTGATTTTTGACTGCAAAATTACAAAATTATGTGGTAACTTTGCACTTCGATTAAGGTTGCATTATGAATATTTATTAATGAATGTAATAACCAAAAAATACGCTCTTGTCGGACACCCACTCGGGCACTCTTTTTCTCACGATTATTTTGAAGAAAAATTCAGACGTGAAGGTATAAACGCCACATATCTTAATCTCGACCTTGACAGCGCTTCGGACTTTCCCTCCTTGCTTCGGGAAACCATCGAAACCCATCCGGATCTGATTGGATTCAATGTGACCATACCCTACAAAGAGAAAATTCTTGAATGCCTTGACTCTGTCGATGCACAAGCCGGAAGTATCGGCGCGGTAAACGTTGTCAGAATCGTCAGAGATGCCCACGGCCGCTGCGCCAGTCTTGCCGGCTACAATACAGATATAACCGGATTCACCGAGAGCCTTCGTCCGTTCATCGGCCGGCAACACCGCAAGGCACTCATCCTCGGAACCGGAGGTGCAGCCAAAGCCGTCAACCATGGCCTGCAGACTCTCGGAATCGAAGCGACATTTGTCTCGCGCTTTCCTTCGGAAGGGCAACTCAGCTATGCGCAACTGACGGCAGAAACCGTCAGCGACCACCGCGTTATTGTCAATGCCACTCCTCTCGGAATGTATCCGAAAACAGGAAACGCGCCCGACATTCCTTATGAGGGCCTGTCGACGGACCATATCTGCTTCGACCTTGTCTACAATCCCGCAAAGACCCGTTTCATGGAATTGGCCGAACAGCGGGGAGCCACGGTCATCAATGGGCTTGAAATGCTTCACATTCAAGCGGATGAAGCTTGGAAAATCTGGAATCAATAGGACACAATTATTAAACTATATACATTATTTTCTGATAATCTCTCAAGCAAAATGAAAATGACAGAAAAACGCAGCAGCATGCTGCACGGAATTCTACTGATAGCTCTATTTGCATGTGCCTCATTCTATATCGGCGATGTCAAAATCTTCCGGGAGCTTTCCATATCCCCGATGATCATCGGCATTGTGCTCGGTATGATCTACGCCAACAGCCTCAGAAACCATCTTCCTCCGACCTGGGTTCCGGGCATCATCTTCTGTTCGAAAAAGATTCTGAGACTTGGAATCATTCTCTACGGTTTCCGCCTGACTTTAACCGACGTTGCCGAAGTCGGACTCGCCGGCATAGCAGTCGACATCATTATAGTGACAGTCACGATACTCGGAGGGATCATGATCGGCAAGCTGCTTAAGATGGATTCCGAAACAGCATTGCTCACATCGGTCGGAAGCGGAATATGCGGCGCAGCAGCCGTTCTTGGAGCAGAATCGACCATTCAGACCAAGCCCTATAAGACAGCTGTTGCCGTTGCGACCGTAGTAATCTTCGGAACACTGGCAATGTTTATCTATCCGGTTGCCTACCGCACCGGAATCCTCGGACTCTCACCCCAGGAGATGGGAATTTTCGCAGGGTCGACACTCCACGAGGTTGCCCACGCTGTCGGGGCCGGAAACGCAATGGGCGACGACGTCTCCAACGTCTGTGTCATCGTCAAGATGATCCGTGTGATGCTCCTCGTGCCGGTGCTTCTCGTTCTCGCATGGTGGATTGCGTCACGCCGCAAGAAAAGCGGAGACGCGTCAAACGGAGGAAAAGTCAGCATACCTTGGTTTGCAATCGGATTTCTCCTCGTGATCTGCTTCAACTCACTCGATCTGCTCCCGGTTGCCGCTGTTGACTCAATCAACTATTTCGACACCTTCCTGCTGACAATGGCAATGGCTGCATTGGGTGCTGAAACCAGTTTCGAAAAATTCAAGAAGGCAGGAGCAAAACCGTTTATCCTTGCATTCATCCTCTTTGTCTGGCTTATCGTCGGAGGGGTATTCCTGACCAAATATCTTGTGCCGGCAATCAACTCACTTTCAATCTAATTTAATAGCAGACAGACTCTGAGACTCAGCAAATCCGAAATAGCAACCGCACCCCTCGTTCCGGTGACAATCTGTTTTGCAACCGGAATTGCAGTTCATTCTCTTAATGCCGGGATGTGGCTTGCCATCCTGCTACTGACAGCCGCCGTTATAACGATGTTTTTCAATCGTTATGCGGCGATTCTCATTCTGACCGTTCTTATCGGCCTTACAGACGCCAGCGTCTCCATCCCTCTCGGTCCTGCTCCGGAACTGACCGGGCGCAATCTGATCACAGAGGGGGAAATCACTGATTTCAAAGTCAACGAAAGCACTCTGCGCCTGACGCTTCGGATTGACAGAGCCGGTCCGGACACAAACAAGCTTGTCAAGGTTCGGCCGCATCGGGTCAGCCTCGTTTCGACCAATCCCGGATTCGATGCTGAAAAAGGCCAAAGGCTGACAGTCAACACCATTCTGACGCCGCTCGCAGCCACCCGCGACCTGCCAGACGAGATCGATTTCGCGGATTTCATGGCGCGAAATCAAATTTATCTGAGCTCCTTTTTCACAGAAAAACAAGTCATCCGGATTCAGCCGCCCGGCTTTTTGCAGACTGTCTTCAATGCATCAGCTGAACGTCTGACACAATGTTTTTCCGAGTCTTCGCTTTCGCCATTTGCCAAGGAATTCATGATATCGGCTCTTGCCGGCGACACGACTGATCTCAGCGACGACACACGCGACCTATTCAGAAATGCAGGTATATCCCACGTGCTTGCAATCAGCGGACTCCATGTCGGCATTATCGCCTTTGTAATCTCGATTGTTCTCTGGCCACTGTATATCACTGGGTTCGGCCACGCACGCAGCATTATTATCATTGCAGCGGTATGGCTCTACGCCATGATCATCGGACTGCCGGCATCAGTTGTCCGCGCGGCGCTGATGGCTACTATATATTTTACAGGACGGTCACTCCAACGCCGCACAAGCCCGCTGAACTCACTCGCGCTTGCAGCGCTGTGCATTCTGGTCGTCTCGCCTGAGGCAATGTTTCAGATCGGATTCCAACTTTCGTTTGCAGCCGTGCTGGCCATCATTCTCTTCGCCGAACGCCTCAACCCGGTCGGCCGAAGGCGACGAATCGCCTACAACGCCGCCTCATACCTGTGTGTCACATTGAGCGCCGTAATCGGAACCGGAATTCTGACTATCATCTATTTCCATTCCTTCCCGACCTATTTCCTGATCGGGAATCTTCTGAGTGCCCTCCTCCTCCCGTTTGTCATCGGAGGCGGAGTCGTCATGATCACTCTTGACATCTTCGGTCTCCACAGCGAATCTGTCTGTCTGGCGCTAAGCTGGCTGTGCGAACTGATAAAGAATATCTGCGAATTCACATCCTCTCTCCCCGGAAGCAGATACGACGGCTTATACCTGCGCGAATGGATCGTCATTCCGACGGCAATTTCTGTCATTGCCCTCAAATGGGCGCTTGATGCCGAGAAGAAAAAAAAGAAAACAGTCGGCCTTACAGCTGCTGCGATCATATTGGTTATGGCTGTCTGCTGCATAATGGCCTCTGACCGCCAGCCGACAGAGCCACGGATCTACATTGCCCGCAACAAGCATCACACCGACATGATCATTCCCACGCAAAATAATGAGATAAAGATTGTGACTTCCGCACCCAACGAGCCGCTGAATGTTATCTCAAGAGCGGAATTCCGCTACCGTGACTTCATGCAGAAACGTGGCATCGTGACACTCTCGGTCGACACCACCCGACGACGCAATGATCGCCTGATAACTATTGGAGACGTCAGTATAGGAATGATTTCAGGAAAAGAGGCGCTCCCCGAAGGCAAACTTAACTATGCGTTACTATGCAAGGGCTACAGATCGGGGATCGAAATGATTGACAACTGCTATTCTCCCGACACGATCCTTCTTGCCTCAGACCTGAACCCACGGACTGCACGGCGATACATGAATGAATGTGACGAGTTGGGGATCCCCTTTGTAAACCTCAGAGACAAGAAATGGTCGCTGGACTATCCGATCTCGTTCAGTCCGATAGTAAAATAGCTCCGCGCAGCATCCTTCGGACGCAATATCTCCGAATTAATTATCACAACATCGAGATCGATCACCACCGTCACGCCTTTCTCTTTCGTGCGTCCGCATTCACGCTCATAGGCCTTGCACACACGTTCCATCTCTTCTGCGTCAAGACAAGAGAATCCAGAAACGACGGCATTGGTGTAGGTCGTTCCGTCGCCGCTCACTGACGGTGTACGATAGACCGACGAACTGCGCATCTGCAAGAGGACCGATTCAAGATGTTCTATAGCCCTCCCGACACGAACAGCCGAATCGGCAGAATTGCTTCCTATGCTTATGACGAACCGGTTTTTCATACAGGCTTCAGAGATAGAGCTATGCGCCTGCGCTGATGATCAAGCCCTATGATCCGCACAGAGAGCGTCTGCCCGATACTCACGACTTCGAGCGGAGAAGCAATCCGACGTTCGCTCATTTCAGAAATGTGGATAAGACCATTCTCCTTTATTCCAAGATCAACGAAGGCCCCGAAAGCTGTCAGATTTACTATCTTGCCTCTGACAGTCATCCCCTCGCGGAGATCGTCAAATGTCCGCAACGATGTGTCGCGCCAGTCCGAATCTGCCGCCTCGCGGGGATCGCGTCCCGGTTTTGCGAGTTCACGGATAATATCCTGGAGGGTCTCCTGCCCGACCGAATCATTTTTAAAGGAGGCGAGATCTATATCCCCCAGAGCTGCCTGATTGCCTATCAGATCCTGCACGCTTTTGCCGACCGAACGGGCCATGCGTCTGACAAGTTCATAGCTCTCGGGGTGAACCGCACTATTATCGAGCGGATTCGCAGCACCATGAATCCTTAGAAAACCTGACGACTGCTCAAAAGCCTTCGGCCCCAGGCGAGCCACTTTCAGCAGTTCCGAGCGAGACTTGAAATCGCCGTTGACACGACGGTAGTCCACTATATTTCCGGCAATAACCGGACCGATACCGGCGACATAGCTGAGCAACTCGACGGAAGCGGTATTGAGATTGACCCCGACCTCGTTGACACATTGGCTGACTGTAAAATCAAGACTGTCGCGAAGACTTGTCTGATTGACATCGTGCTGATACTGACCGACCCCCATCGATTTCGGATCGATCTTCACAAGCTCAGCTAATGGATCCTGCAGCCTCCGGCCAATTGAAACCGCGCTGCGATATGTCAGGTCAAGATCCGGAAACTCCCGCTGAGCCACCTCCGACGCGGAATAGATGCTTGCCCCCTGCTCGCTGACACGCTCGACTTTCATTTTCTCAGGGAATCCAACGGTCGTCAGGAATGCTTCAGTCTCGGCTGATGCCGTTCCGTCGCCAAGGGCTATCAGCCGGCAATGATGTTTTGAAGCCATACGCTTCAGAATCTCAGCAGCCTCCTTCTGCCTGCCGTGGGGCGGAACAGGATAGATCACTGCCGTCTCAAGCAGATCGCCCTGCTTGCTGAGGCAGGCAACCTTACAGCCGGTCCGGAAACCGGGGTCTATCGCAAGAACAGACTGTGAGGAGACAGGTGGAGCAAGAAGCACCTGGCGCAGACCTGCCGAAAAAAGATCGATCGACTGCCTGTCGCTTCGATCCTTTACCTCAGAGAGAATCTCTGTCGTGATCGACGGCAAAAGCAATCTCTTGTAGCAGTCGCGAATCGCCTTTACTATTATCCGGCGCGTCTCATCGCTACCACCGTTCTTGAGAATTCTTGATTCTATGACCGACAGCATCTTATCGTCATCGACATCTACCGACAGTTTAAGCACCGATTCGTTTTCCCCGCGTTTAAGCGCAAGAAACGAATGAGCCGCAATTCGCTCGAAGCTCTGGGAGAATCCGGCATAGTCGGCATATTTCGGATCAGAAACCGCGCCCTTGCAGCATAGCCTGCCTGAACGCCACAACATACGCCGCAAAACAGAGCGAACAGGAACGCTCTCGCTGACCCATTCGGCAATTATATCAGATGCGCCTTTAATCACATGCTCGCAGGTAGGAAAACCATCGCAGACAAATCTGCGGGACTGCGAATCGATATCGTGTGACTTCTGGGCCATGATGATTCTGGCCAGCGGCTCCAGTCCCGCCTCGCGGGCTACTGTCGCACGCACTTTCCTTTTCGGCTTATAGGGCAGATAGATGTCTTCGATCCGACGCGGGTCGAAACATCCGGAAATCTCGTCGCGCAACTGGTCTGTCAGCTTTCCTGACGACTCGATCGACTCTATGACCGAGGCTTTCCGCTTCTCAAGAGCACGCAACGCCTCCATTCGATCGATGATCTGCTTGACTGAAATTTCATTAAGCGCTCCGGTCTTCTCCTTTCTGTAGCGCGCGATAAACGGCATCGTGGCACCATCATCCGCAAGCGCGACCACATTGCCTACCTGCACGGGGCTGAGTCCAAGCTCCGTTGCAATCAAACCGACCAGACGATCATTCGGATTCATTGTTTTTTGCGAAGGGTTAACACTGTTATCTCCGGAACCGCGCCGAGCCGCATAGGCATTCCGACAGTCCCGACTCCGATATTGACATATAACGGATGTTTCTCTTCCTCATCATTATAGAGACCACCCCAGGTATCATAGCGGAAACACGCGGGCGAAACTCCGGCAACCTCAATCTGCATCGCATGCGTATGGCCCGAGAGCGTTAGGTCGACTTTCTTATCGCCTGAACCTGCAATCTCCTGAGTCCAGTGGGCCGGATTGTGTGTCAGAAGGATCTTGACTGTCGGATCTGAGAGATTCTCGTAAGAGTCTTTCAGAGAACCGTAAACCTTAAAAGGCGGATCGCCGATGTTCTCAACGCCTATAATTGCGATGGAATCACCATCGGCATAGATATACTCCGACTCATTCAGCAATAGCTTCCATCCGATGCTGCGCTCCATCTCTTCAAGCTTAGCCACATCCGCAGCCTTCGCTTCGTCGGAGGGCCACGATGAGTAATCGCCATAATCGTGATTACCCATAATCGAGTAGACTCCATGCGTAGCGTCAAGTCTCGACAGCGGAGAGAGGTGAGGGATCAATTCCTGGCTGTGGCGGTTGACTATGTCTCCCGTAAAGACAATGACATCTCCGTTCAGAGAGTTTATACGGTCCACAAGCTGACTGACGAACGCTGTGTCGGCGCCATAAGTGCCGGTGTGAAGATCCGAGAACTGGACTATTCTCATTCCGTCAAACGAATCCGGAAGATTCTCGACAGGGATCTCAACCTCGCGGATCTGAATTCTGTAGCGATTGACAAGCGCTCCCCACCACATAGCGAGAAAAGCCACCACGGAAATAATTCCTCCGGCCACAGAAAGACCGCTGAGGCGTCTGCGATGGAATAGTTTCGGCAACGAAGCAAGCAGATCGAAAACGACAAACAGAAATTTTGCAGCGAAGACACTGAACACGGTAAAGAGAAGCCACATGATCGTACGCAACATTTCGTCATCGCCCGACCTGTACGGGAGACAGACTGCAACCCCAAGCACTCCATAGAGAACGATCGAGCTGCACAACTGGAACTTTGACGGCCCTACAGACCGGCAGCGGCTCCTCAACACGCGGAATATATAACAATCAATGGCGACACAAAAGATCGCCATTATCAATAGAGGTATAAGCGGAAGACGCATAAAAAATCATTTTGGTTATGCGCATCCCTCCCACATGGGGGAGGGAAACTACATTAAGCACATCGGAATCAATTATTTCCGGCTGCTTCAAGTTTGTTTTTAAGGGGGTTGGAATACATCACAAGCATCATCTCGCGCATGAAACTGCGGTCTTCCTCCGGAACATTTTCAAGACGGACCATGTCGAGTTTTCTTTCAAGATAAGCCTTGAAGTCCTCAACCTCCTTCGAAGTGTAATGTTCCGCAAAACGATCGGTCGAATGCAAAAGATCGTAGGCAATGTAATTGATCGGATAGATTTTATAGCCGAGATGGATATGGCGGTCTATCAGATTGCAGACTCTTCTGACAACTTCAATCTTGTCAGTCTCGGAAGACAGTTTGCTGAGATCCTGGTTGATACATTTGCCGATTTCAAAGTGGACACGACCTTTATGCTGAAGCAGACCGGTCTCCATGCTCAGCAAATCATCATGTTGTGACTTGCGGAATTCCGGATCAAGCTTCTTCAGAAGGAACTCTCTGGCTTTCAGATGGTCATTCGGGTCATATTCATATGTGATCGAAACCGGTACGATATCGATCGACTGGAGATTCTCAACAACCTTACCGCCGCCAGCAAGGGCAAGCATCTTGACAAGAGACTCCTGAGTGCGGTCATTGGAGTCTTTCGCACGTCCTTCACGCTGAGCGATCCATACGCTCTGGTGGCGTTCGTTTATATCGTAATGAATATAGGCCGACAGCTGCCTTGCGGCTTCAAGTGCCTTTGTCATTTTGACATCACGCTTGACAATAAAACTCTTGTTGAGCTTCACAAGGTCTGTAATCCAGTCGAAAATCAGAAGATTATTGCCGATCGCCACTTCCGACGTCGGCCAGTTGTTGATCAGGAATCCATAGTTGAGAAACGAAGCATCAAGCACGATGTCTCTATGATTGGACATGAATGTGTAGCTCTTGCCACGCTCAAGATTCTCAAGACCTCCGATCGTAACGCCGTCGGTTGTCTTCGAAACGAGCAGCTGAAGAAACGGGAGCATCACCTCACGCTGGAACGTCTCATTGTCGGGAATCATTTTCAGCTTCTCGACAAATTCGGGAAAGTTGACATCCGGCATGACAAATCTGACAGCATGCTCAAATCCAGGTTCTTCAACAAGTTCCGCCATTCGGGCCTTGAACTCGCTGTCGCTATAGGGTTGTATATCTTTAAAATCAATTTCTTCAACCATAAGAAACACAATTGAGATTTCACTTCCATCGATGTCAGACGGAGAGATCAGGCTGACACAAATTTATTTTCAAAATTAGACAAAAAAATCCACCCGACAATATAGCCGCCTTAATCTTAGCTTTTTTTAATAATATAGCTCCCAGGGATCCGCCTGCGGAGAGATACAGCGAAACCCCACCTGCCGCTGATCAGCCGCGCAGATTTTTGGCTTCACAGTAGGTGCGCCACTTTTCAATCATCGCGGTCATATCCGCCGGAACCGGAGATTCGAAAAACATCTCCTCGCCAGTTTCAGGATGCACAAAACCCAGAGTCCTCGCATGCAGAGCCTGTCGCGGACAGAGCTCAAAACAGTTTCGGACAAACTGCATATAAGAAGCAGACCGTTCGCCTCGAAGCACCTCGTCTCCTCCATATCGGGCATCATTCAGAAGAGGATGCCCGATGTGGCGCATATGCACACGTATCTGATGTGTGCGCCCTGTCTCAAGGCGGCAACGCACAACCGACGCATAACCAAGATTCTCGATAAGGCTATAGTGAGTGACCGCATGCTTACCCATCGACGGATCTTCCATAACGGCCATTTGCATTCGGTCCTTCGGATTACGTCCGATATTGCCCTCGATACGCCCGTCGGCAGGCTGAGGCACGCCCCAGACAACCGCGACATACTCGCGGCGCGTTGTTTTATTGAAAAACTGCTTCCCAAGATGAGTTTTGGCATCCGGGGTCTTCGCCACGACAAGCAATCCCGATGTGTCCTTGTCGATCCTGTGGACGAGACCCATGCGGGGATCGTTCACATCATAATCCGGATTATCCCTGAAATGCCAGGCAAGAGCATTGACAAGCGTGCCGCTATAATTTCCATGACCCGGATGGACCACCAGCCCGGCCGGCTTGTTCACGACAAGCAGTTCGGAATCTTCATAGACTATATCCAGTGGAATATCCTCGGGGAAAATCTCAAGCTCGTAGCGCGGACGATCCATGACCACGCTGACAATGTCGAGCGGCTTCACACGATAATTAGACTTGACAGGCTTGCCATTGACAAGCACACACCCGGCATCAGCAGCCTGCTGCACGCGGTTGCGGGATGACTTCTCAAGCCTTGACACAAGAAACTTATCGACGCGCAAAAGCTGCTGGCCCTTATCCGCTACAAAACGGAAATGCTCATACATTTCGCCGTCACCCTGAATCGATTCATCCTCTGAATCATTCAGCTCGTCAAGAAATTCTTCTTCCATCTACTATTGAAATAACAGCTAACGGTCAGACATTTCAGAATATATTCAGCTTCTCAACAGTAAAAGTCGTGTCGATCTGCATGGAATCGACTTCAACTTCGTTGTTGAGGATCTCCTCGGGAATACCTGCTCCGATTTCGATCACGATTTCAGCATTGACAGGCACTCGCGCACCCGCCATCAGACGTTTGCCGTCGCGCTTGACCGAAAGAACAAGATCCTTAAAGTCGGAGGGTACGGTATCGACTCTGACATTCTTGATTCCGAGTCCGTCGAGGACTGACCTGGCCTGACGGTAAGATATGTCCGTCAGCGCAGGAAGCAGCACCTGACGCGGAGTGAAGGCGTTGATCGAAAGATAGATCACGCATCCTTCCTTTACAGTGCTCTCGGCCTTCGGCGTCTGATCAACGACCTGCCCCGGCTTCAACGCCGAGTCATGGATCGAGTCCGATATGCTGACCACGAATCCCGCCGCCGACAGGAGATCTTCGGCTTCATAGACCGTCATGCCCTTGACCGTCGGCACTACAGCTTCCTTGCCATGCCGCGTCCAGACATCAAGCCACTGCGACACAAGCCACACCAGCAAGACTCCCACAATCGCCATGATGAGCAGATTGAGTACTACAGTCAGAAACTTTCTGACACCCTTATTATCGTCATGCACTTCTTTTTTCACTGATCAAATATAATTCGGTTTGACTTGACCGGCAACTAATCCCCTGCTATGGCCGGAAGCCCGACCGCAACGGAGTGTCTTGCCAACAATTTTGCAAAAATAACCAAATCCGCGGACATAACCAAGATTTTCCACACCATCTTCTCTATCTTCACAATCTTCTCACTTCTCATCTTCCCTATCAACTGCGGCAATCCGCACCATATGGCAATCCCGCGAGAGCCTACAGTCCGGCAAGAGGCACTCGCCGACGTTAATATTCCGTAACTTTCCGCAACTTTTGACCTGTTTTATCGGAGAATCGAAAAAAAATTGTAACTTTGCACACTAAAGCTGAAATAGATCGCATTTTTATAAATGAAAAAATATTTTCTCATCATATTGGCTGCTGTCTGTCTCACCGGCTGCGGTGAGTATCAGAAAGCTCAAAAAAGCACCGACTACGACTACAAGCTCGATTTTGCCAAACGGGCGTTCGAGAATAAAAAATATGTTCAGGCATCGACTATCCTGACCGACATCGTGACGGTTTTCAAAGGTTCCGACAAAGCGGAAGACGCTCTCTATCTGCTTGCGCTGAGCCACTACGAAAACAAAGACTACATCAACTCCGGAGCATATTTCAAGACCTACTACGACCGCTATCCCAAAGGCCGCTACACAGAGCTGGCCCGATTCTATTGCGGCTATGGTTATTATCTGGACTCCCCGGACGTGCAGCTCGACCAGAGCGGCACAATAAAGGCGATCGAGGAACTCCAGTCATTTCTCGAATATTTCCCCCAAAGCGACAAAGTGAGCATCGCGCAGAATGCAATCTTCGAGCTTCAGGACAAACTGACTCTCAAACAGTTTCAAAACGCGCAGCTCTACTACAACCTTGGCAACTACATGGGCAACAACTATGAGTCATGTGTCATCGTTGCAAAAAACGCAATTAAAGATTACCCCTATTCGCGCTATAAAGAAGACCTCGAACTGCTGGTGCTCAAAGCCCGCTATCAGGAAGCTTCGCAGAGCGTCGAGGAAAAGAAACAGGACCGCTACCGGATTGTCATCGATGAATATTATTCTTTCATCAACAACTACCCCGACAGCCCCAATCGCAAGGAAGCCGACAACATCTTCAAAATCGCCAGCGACCACATCCGCGAATAACCACCAAAGAAATATATTCCACAAAATAACGTTATTAGACTAATTAGTATGGATTACAAAAAGACTAATGCTCCGCTGAACACAGTGACCCGCGACCTCATCGACCTTTCGGAAGACACGGGCAACGTCTATGAAACCGTATGCGTCATTGCAAAACGTTCCAATCAGATTGCAGCGGAAATGAAGCATGATCTGGAAAAGAAGCTCCAGGAATTCGCTTCGCTCAACGACAACCTCGAAGAGATCTCTGAAAATCGCGAACAGATCGAAATATCCCGCTATTACGAAAAGCTCCCCAAGCCCACTCTGATCGCTACTCAGGAGTATATCGAAGGAAAGGTCCACTTCCGCAATCCGTCGAAAGACAAAATCAACATGGCAAACTGATTTCGTCACACAGCGAATCAGCTTCCAAAACAATTTTCGGCATAATAGCAAAAGACTTGCAGGTTAACAATTTTTTTCTTAACTTTGCAACCGATTTCAGATGTATCAGCCATCTGATCGCATATATAATTTATTAACCACTAAAATTTTCCAAGAATGCACTTGAATTCTGAAGAAAAAGTAGAAATCTTTGAGAAGTACGGTAAGAGCAAGACTGACACTGGCTCACCTGAAGCACAGATTGCATTATTCTCCATCCGTATTGCTCATTTGACTGAGCACCTCAAGTCAAATCACAAAGATTATACCACTGCGCGCGCTCTCAAGGCATTGGTTGGTAAGCGTCGTCGTCTTCTCGACTACCTGATCCGCAAGGACATCAATCGCTACCGTGCAATCATTGCCCAGAAAGAGCTTGGTATCAGAAAGTAAGCCGCAGGGTCTACTTGAAGATTACACAACAGGGAACACCGCTCAGCCGTGTTCCCTGTTTCTTTTCTCGCCTATCCTCCACCCGCAGTTGGAACACTCCAGTGGTTTTTCGGATTCCCACATAATTATTGCTTTGGAACTAATTTTAAACAGTTTCTAAAAACATTTTTCTTAACTTTGCGTGTTATTTGGTCAGTAATCACTCTTTAACAGTCTCTTCATGTCGGAAAAATACAATACAACCAAACAGGAATCGAGAATTTCAATGCTGATCAACCGATGCACTGATATATGGAACTACTGCACCTCCGGCGTCTGGAATGACAGCCGGAAAACATGGCAGGTCAACCTGCTTAAGACTATCAACCTTTCCGTCAACTCATTTTTGAGCCACGACCTCCAATCGCGTGCGTGCGCACTGACATACCGCACACTTCTTGCGCTCGTTCCCGCACTCGCACTGCTGCTCGCCATAGGTCGCGGTTTCGGGCTCCAGCAGATCCTTCAGGATCAGCTCATAAAGTATTTTCCGTCACAGCACACCGTTCTCAACGCCGCATTCGGATTCGTCGACTCCTACCTGAAGGAAGCCTCAGGAGGCGTCTTCGTCGGAATCGGCATTGTTTTTCTGCTGTGGACCCTGATCTCACTGCTGTCAAGCGTCGAAGATTGTTTCAACAATATCTGGCAAATTGTCAGGGGACGTCTTTTCTGGCGCAAAGTGACAGACTACCTCGCAATCTTCCTCATTCTTCCGGTCACTATGATCTGCGCGAGTGGTCTGCAACTTTTCATGACCACTTCACTGAAAACCCTCCTCCCCTATGATTTCATCGATTCCGCCCTGCCGGTGCTTCTCGACTGCCTTAGCATCGTTTTGACATGGCTCTTTTTTGCGGGGTCATACATGCTGATCCCTAACACTAAAGTCAAACCGATACCGGCGATCATTGCCGGAGTCGCAGTAGGAACGGCCTATCAGGTCCTGCAATGGCTCTTTGTCTCCGGACAAATGTACGTTGCGAAATACAACGCGATCTACGGAAGTTTCTCATTCCTTCCTCTGTTACTCCTCTGGATGCAACTCGTCTGGCTGTTCACCCTCATCGGAGGTGTCCTCTGCTACGCATCACAGAACATCTCGGAATATAACTTCTCGGAAAAGATCGACCGGATTTCGACAAACTACCGGCTGCAGATAGCCATCGTCATAATGGGCATTATCAGCAAGCGTTTCTACGAGGAGAAACAACCGGTTTCAGCATCGGAAATCTCGCAGACCTACGCGATTCCCATCAATCTCGTGCGCCCTCTCGTGGCCAAACTAAATGCAGCAAAGCTCGTCAACTATCTTCAGTCTGACGACAACGACCTCACAAACCATCCCCTCCAGCCGGCACTCGGAATCACAGATCTGACCGTCGGAGAAGTTGCAGACAGGCTCTTCAACTCGGGAGAATCGGGATTTATCGAAGATTTCAACAGCCGTTTCCCCGAGATAGCCGCAATTGCGTCGAAATATCTCAACATAATGAAAACCTCTTCCGACACTCTCATCATCCGGCTTATGGAAACAGAGAGCCCGTCATCTCAACAATCCTGCAGTCTGACCACTTTAACTTCAAAATCATAAAAAAATGAAAAAACAAATCGCAACAACAAATGCACCGGGAGCCATTGGCCCCTACAGCCAGGCAATTTCTGTAGGTGATCTTCTCTTCATCTCCGGCCAGATTCCTGTCAATCCGGCTGACGGATCGATTCCAGAAGGCATCGAAGCTCAGACAGCACAGTCGATCGCCAACATCAAAGCAATTCTTGCCGAGGCAGGAATGACAATGGACAATGTCATCAAAACAACCGTCTTCCTCGCCGACATGAGTCTCTTCGCACCGATGAACGAAGTCTATGCACAGAATTTCACAGCCCCCTTCCCTGCCCGTTCTGCTGTGGCTGTCAAAGAGCTTCCCAAACAGGTACTCGTCGAAATCGAGACTATCGCCGCCAGATAACAGCCACTGACTTCATCGGAAATTCCTCGAAGAGAGGTAGTCAGCCACAACAAAAGTGCTGCCCCCGATAAACACCATCTCCGAGCCCTTGTCGACAACTTCGGCAAGGGCTTTCTCTACTGCAGAATCAACACTGTCGAAAGCGTCGCCATCAAGTCCAAATGCCGCCGCTTTCTGCTTAAGCTCCGCCGAAGGCATCCGACGCGGAGTCGAAGGTTGGGTGAAATAGAACCCGACATTTTCTATCTGCTTCAGCTTCTCAAGAACCGTGTCTACATCCTTATCATTGACAAATCCAATGACAACATGCTTTCTTCCGTCATGGCGCGCTATCTGAGGGGCGAGATAATCCCATCCGCCGGGATTGTGGCCCGTGTCACAGACCGTCAGCGGGGCATCACAGAGCTTCATCCAGCGGCCCATCAGCCCCGTAAGACGACACACGTTACCCATTCCGGCACATATATGCTCAGCCGAAAGATCAAGGCCCTCTCTTTCTGCCAGAATCTTCACCGCCTCGAGAATTGTCCGGGCATTGTTTATCTGACAGTCACCGGTCAGTTCGCCGCGAACAATGCCAAAACTGCGGGTAGAATATACCAGACCATCATCGAGTCGTTCGGAAGCGACGATCTCCCCAGACTCATCCGCATAGGTGACCGGCGCTCCTCTCTCTGCCGATATTGAAGCGAAACAATCGCGGACAGCTCCATCCGACTCTCCGACGACGACAGGGACGCCCGGCTTTATTATGCCGGCCTTCTCACAGGCGATCTCCTGCTCCGTATGACCAAGAAGAGAAGTATGGTCGAGCGAAATATTTGTAATGACAGACAAAACCGGTCGGACAATATTTGTCGAATCAAGACGACCTCCAAGGCCGACCTCTATGACAGCAAAATCGACTTTCCTGCACGAGAAACAGTCAAAGGCCATCACGGTCGACAGTTCAAAAAAAGTCGGACGGATTCCGAGATCCATCTTCCGGTAGGAATCCACAAACGAAACAACCTCAGCACAGGAAATCATCTCACCGTTGACACGTATACGTTCGCGGAAATCAAGCAGGTGAGGAGACGTGAAGAGCCCGACACTATAACCTGCTGCCTGAAGAACAGCCGCAATTGTGTGGGCTGTCGAACCCTTTCCGTTGGTTCCGGCCACATGTATGACCTTAAGATTATCATGAGGGTTTCCGAATGCAGAAGCCAGACGGGCCACCGTCTCAAGCCCCGGTTTATATGCGGCAGCACCTTCACGCTGAAACATCGGCAGCTGGCCGAACAAGAATTCAACTGTTTCCTGATATGTCATCTTTAATGACTCTTTTAGAGTGAGTTTGGATTTAAATCAAATTAAGACTGAGAGTATTTTGAAGTTTCTACCTTTCATTTTATTGTCAGCACGATTTAGCTCCAAACACTCACTTGGACTTCAATAAATTATGTATCCGGCGAGACCGGCAAGCAAAATAATCAGAATCGGATGGACCTTAAGCCAATAGACTCCTACAAATGCTCCCGCACAGATCAGCACAGATGTGACGATCTGCGACGTTTCCTCTCCGAAATTCGCGGAATTCATCAGCAGCAGCGCAGCTGAGCCTATCAGGCCTACCACAACCGGACGCAAGCCGGCAAAAATACCCTTCACGATGAGGCTCTCGCGATGGCGGTGGATCAGATGGCTCATGTAGATTGTCAGAATAAACGACGGAACGACCACCACAAGCGTGCAGACCACACTTCCGAGAAGCCCCCACAAGGGAGCAGCGAACTCAGGCGAAGACTGCGCCGGAGCCACATAACCGATATAGGTCGCAGAGTTTATTCCGATAGGCCCGGGAGTCATTTGAGAGATAGCCACAATGTCGGTAAACATCTGTTCAGTAATCCACCCCGAACCGACTATGATCCGTTCGATCAGGGCAAGCATTGCATAACCGCCCCCAAAGCCGAAAAGCCCAATCTTGAGGTATCCCCATATGAGTTTCAGATAAATCATTTTTCATCCTCCTTTCCGGCAACGCCGCTTTTAATTTTTTTAGACTGACGGACAAGATAAAAATAGCCGCCCGCTCCGCCTAATAATATGTAGAGAATAGGATTTGACACAACCGGCAGCTTCGACCAGATCAGCAGCGCTACAAAAACGGGGATCGCAACCGTTTTCCATCCGATTCCGGCCGAACGGGCCGTTGTCAGCACAGGCGCTATGATAAGAGCCACAACCGCCGGCCTGATCCCCATGAACACTGCGTTGAGAGTCTCATTGTTTTTGATCAGATCAGGCGTCAGGAATATCGCAATGAACAGGATCATCGTAAACGACGGAAGGATCGATCCCATTGCAGCGACAATGGCGCCCCTGATACCTCGCAGCTTGTCGCCGATCGCGACAGCGATATTTACGGCAAGAATGCCGGGCAGCGACTGAGCCACAGCCAGCAGATCGAGGAATTCCTGACGGTCTAGCCATCGGTGTTTGTCGACGATCTCCTTTTCAATGATCAAGATCATCGCCCATCCTCCGCCGAATGTAAAGGCTCCGATTTTAAAAAAAGTCCAGAACAGACCTGATAAAATGTTCATTTACTACGTCTATGAAAAAATGCTTGCAAAATTACAAAAAATCCTGTTTTTTCACTAATTTTGCAATTCATATCCGAACATTTTTGAAGCTGATTTTTTCTATATTAGTAAGCCCCTCCGAGGATCTTCACAATTTTTTATTACGAATCTAAAAACATAACCGAAAGAAACTGATGAAAACTTACTCTATAGCAGCCATCGCTG
>CAJUHM010000009.1 GCA_910586475.1 uncultured Muribaculaceae bacterium
TAAAAACATAACCGAAAGAAACTGATGAAAACTTACTCTATAGCAGCCATCGCTGCTTCCGCCCTGCTTCTGAGCGTAGCCTCCTGCAAAACCGCCAGCAAGACTGTCAACGTAGCCGGTCCTGTTGAGGTTAAGACTGCCGGTCAGTCCAATGCTGCCGTTCACAAAGTAATCTACGGCGAGTGGATTGCATATAAGGTCGGAGACCAGCTCGTTACCGGATCAAACCGTCCCTACGTAATTTTCGACGGAGAAAATCTCGACAAGGAAACCAATCTCGTCAAAGCATATGCCAATGACGGATGTAATGTAATCAACGGGATCTACACCATTACCCCCGGCGGAAAGATGGCCAGATCGTCAGAACTCATTTCGACTCTGCGCCTTTGCCACGATACACCGTATGAAAGGGGTGTCTCTCTCGCGCTCAACAATGTCACAAAATTCGAACTCGATAAAATTGGCGAAGACTATCTGCTCAACATGAAGAACGACAACGACTCGACTCTCATGGTACTTAGAAAGTATGACCTCAATTTCATAAACGGCTCATGGAAGGTCACTGAGATCAACGGCGAAAAAGTTACGACTGCCGAGCCGATGACTCTCATCTTCGACACGCCCGAACAGCGAATCCACGGTTCGGTCGGCTGCAACACCATGAACGGCAAAATCACAATGAATCCTGACAGACAGAACTCCATGAGCTTCACGCAGATGGCCACGACGCGCATGACCTGCCCCGACATCCAGGCCGAAAGTGCCCTGCTCAAGGCGCTTAGCGAGGTTGTCACAGTATTCCCCACCGACAATCTCGCCGGGGCCGAGCTGAAAGATGAGGCCGGAAACACTGTTGTCACCATCGAACGCATCCAGTTGCGCTGACTCTTCCCCAAAAGACAACAACGACAACCTCGGGAATAACAAAGACGCATCTCCTGTCAAAGGGCGATGCGTCTTCTTGTTTTTTGGTCTGAAAATCTCACTTCTGACTGACTGCGGATGACGACATAACCCTATAGGCAATCGTGATCAGATGACGAGGATAGATCGCGTTCAGATGCGACAACCGATCATTACGCATGTCTCGATCCTCTATCGCCGCAATCGCTTCTACCTCCGAGACAATCTCTGGCGGAACGACTTCGGACAACTCTATTTCTCCGTTTCTGATGACATCCGCCATATGGCTTGCAATCGTCTGGAGAGTCAGCGACCTGCTTTCGGCAATCTCCTCCAGGCTCAAGCCATCCCGATAGAGATCAAACGTGATCCGTATGGAATAGCCTTTCGGTTTCTTATCCTTTTTGGGCTTCTCTTTACCGCTGTCACTTTCCGGCCGTGAACGTTTCTTCTTCGCCGCGGAAGCAAGAACGCCCTTCTCCGCATCGACCAAAGCTTTCGAACGGTTCAAAATGTAAACGGAGGAAGTAAATTCCGACTCTGTCATGCGACAAAGCAGATTGCGTTTAAAGGCAAGAATGACAACCAGGTCGTCGAGAGTCTTCTTCAAACGCCTGCGGTAGATTTTATTATCGACCTTCACCGGAATCGAAAGCAATAGCTCTGAAAGAGCGTCAAGGTGACCGACAAAATAATCACACCCTTTTCTGATTCTCACGGAAAGGCCTTCAGGCAATCCGTTTGCAAAGTAAGGGACAGCGGATTCCGATGCATAGCGGTCGACAAAACGCTCGGCCACTGCAAGAATCTCCTCAGCAAAGAGTTTATTGCTCTTAGCTATCAGATTTTTTGACTCAGGATAAACCGGCAGGACAAATTCATCGACAGCCCGCAGGAAATCATTCAGCAGACGTCCGGTCTCCCTGAATTCAAAAAGATCGGCCAGACAGCGCCGCGTATAGTCGCGTTCGAGCGTGCTGACGGTCTCCCCGTCAGGCTTCGACCGCTCACATTCATTCATGAAATCATTGACATTGCGGTCTACTAAAATCGCCTCACGTCCGATCCGGCTACTGAGGAAAAGCCCATCGAGCGACCGACAACGGCTCAATGCGACATAAACCTGCCCGGGAGCAAAGGAAGAAGAGGCGTCAATAACAGCGTTGTCAAATGTCAGACCCTGACTTTTATGAATCGTGATTGCCCACGCAAGGCGAAGTGGATATTGCCTGAAAACGCCATCCACGACCTGGCTTACCGATCCGTCATCGTCATTGACGACATAACGCATGTTTTCCCATTCCGCTTTTTCCACACAGACAGCCTGATCGCCGCCGACCGGCATAACCGTCACAGCGTCGGGCGAAAGTGAGACAACCGTCGCGATCATTCCGTTATAGAACCGGCGACTCTCTCCGGAGTCATTGCGAAGAAACATCACCTGCGCACCCTCTTTGAGCCGCAGATTATATTCTACGGGATAGGAATAGTCCGGAAACTCCCCAGTCACCTCAGCCTCATAAACGGTCTCTTCGCCGGAGAGCTGAGACAGGCGACTGTCATTGACCTGCGTCGCTGCCTGATTATGGGTAGTCAGACGGATACTGCCATCCGGCACCGAACGGCTTTGATAGCTATCAAACTTCTCGTCCAGCGCAACGAGAGTGGAAACCGAGGGAGTGCCATCGCGCACCTCGTTGAGGAGACTGACAAATTCCGGATCGGCCTGACGATAGACCTTCTGCAATTCGACGGAAAGATATCCTGCCTCCTTCAGAGCGAGACTCTCGTAGAAATACGGAGTCGGATAGACCTCCTTCAGAATCGACCATTCGCGATCCCTGACAACAGGCGCAAGCTGACGCAAGTCGCCGATCAGAAGCAGCTGAACGCCTCCGAACGGCCGCGCGCTGCGCCTGAATCGCCGCAAAACACTGTCCATTGCGTCAAGCACATCAGGCCGCACCATGCTGACCTCGTCAATCACAAGCAGATCGATCGACGCAAGCAGTTTCCTTTTGCTCTCTGAAAAGCGAAATCGCTCCGAACCCTCACCGACAAAACCTCTGCCGGGAATATAGGGCGAAAACGGGAGCTGAAAGACTGAGTGGATAGTCGACCCTTTTGCATTGACTGCGGCGACACCTGTCGGAGCAAGCACGACGAGCCGCTTCGGGCATATCTCCCGAAGATGGTGAAGAAACGTGGTCTTTCCTGTGCCGGCCTTTCCGCTCAGAAACAGATTAGCACCGGTATCCATTATGATCCGTTCGGCTAATGCAAGATCCTGGTTCGTCTCCATATCCATTCAATCGTCAGACTCGGTCTCGACTCAGAACGGAAAAACCTCAAGTTTCAGTTCAGCAAGCTCTTTAATCCATCCGACTTCGCGGGCAAACACTTCAGAATCACTGTGGGCATCAAGCGCAGACTGATCCCGCCATGTTTCACAGATCATCATCACATCCCGACGTGTCGCACTCTCGAAAACATCATAGGCAACACATCCGTCCTGCAAAAGAGACGCTTCGGTCAGACGCTTCGCACATTCAAGCACCTCACATCTGCATTCGTCCGAAACCTGGATAAAACAATTAAGTCTAAGCATAGTATCTGTCTTTTTATTAATTAGTTACTAACTCTGTCCCGCCGATGAGACTATAGACTTTCGACGATATCTCAGAGATTATCTCAGAAGCATCTTTCTCATCGCCCTCGAAATCACTGACAAAAACAGCGAGAGCATAGCTGCGGCCATCAGGCAGAATTATATACGCCACATCGTTATAGGCAATCAGACGCCCTTTGCTGTCACGATAGCCCGAACCGGTCTTATGCGCAATTCTTATCCCTTCGATTTCGGATAGCGGAAGTGAGATGCGATCGACCCCTGTCGCGCAGCCAAACAAAGTCTCCCTGACAAACTCCAGATTTACGCCCGACAGAACACTGTCGGCATACACCTTCTTTATCAGCATCGCCGCCGACAACGGAGAGGTATGATTCTCGAAGCTGAGCGCATGATCCTTCTGCATGTCCGACTCTCTAAACCGGATCTGGAAACCGTCGCGCGGCACGAGAGTCGCAATGAAACTATCGACATCGGCAACCGGGACAAACCGGTCAAACATCAGGTTGCTCGCATTATTATCGCTTTTCGTCAGAGCGTACTGCATCAATTCCCTGACTGAGATCCTGATCTCATCTTCAGGCTTCTCCTTCAGCATCGGGCTCCATGTCTCCGGATTGAGCGACTGACGGTCAATTGAAATCACGGTATCGATCGAGATGCCGCGTTTTTCAAAATCATGACAGACGGCAAGCGCTTGATGAAGTTTAAAGACACTCATAAGCGGATAGGTGTCGGTATTGTTGACGGTGAGCGTATCTCCTGACCACGTGATCAGCGCGATCCCGACCTCACCCGGGGTTCTGTCGGCAAGAGACCGGAGACTGTCGCGCAGCCCCGATAACTCGATGGCAGGCTGCTCATCAGCCTGTAGTTCTTTCACAGAGGTAGAGGAATGCTTCACGCAAGAACCCATCGAAATCAAAATCGCAGCAAGAACAGTTGCTTTAGCAAAAAATCGGTTCATAATGATCAGTTAATGGAATTTCGGGATTGCAAATATAGCAAAAAACAACGACCCATTCAAATAATTGAACGACACCTTAAAACGAAACGGAGTCGCGTATCCTTCCTGAGAAGAAAACACGCGACTCCGTCGGTTCCTTTCTGTATCGTTTATCAGTTGGTCTGAATAACCAGATAGTTCGATGCAGCCCAGAAACGGGACGGATTTGTGATTTCAAGAGTCTTCATACCCTTGTCGTCCTCAACAATACGATAGCTGTCCTTCGGCTGATTTGTGAGCACTTTAGCCTTCTTGCTATAGAGCTGGATGGAGGGAGAAGTCCGTTTGTCAATCGCGGTGAAATAGCTGCGCTGATAGTCACCCTGCATGATTTTTGTCTTACGGAGGAATCCTGACTGGATAATGTTGTGTTCCTCAAGTTCCTTCTTCGATCCGATAGCATAGTAACAAGTGTTGAGCTCCGTGGTCAGATTCGAGGCTTCTTCCTGAGCTTTCTCCTTGCCGGCTTTTTCTGAAGCTACTGATGAGTTGAGAGAGTCAACCGCAACATTAAGATTCTGGATCTTTATATTGGCGTCGGCCAGCTGCTTGGTGAGAGTCTGGATCGTCATCTCGTTCTGTTCGATCTGGGCCTTGAGATTTTCGATTGTCTGAAGAAGAGTCGAATTCTGCTGATTGCTGTTTTTCAGCTTGGTTTCAAGGTCCGCAAGACGCTGACGGCGTTCTGCCAGTGTTTTTCTGACAGCCTGCATGTCGGCGACAAGCTGCTGACGCTGGGTAGGGGTCTCGTTGTTAAGGCCTGTCGGAGAGGATACAATCATCTCAATATTTTTCAGCTGCACCATATCGGCTGAAATGTCATTGACAAGAGAAATCAGGGTGTCCTGGGTCATGAGTGTGGCTTCGAGTTCCTCACGGCTCATGGTGACCATATCGGGATTCTCTTCGACGGGGTTTGAATTGACATTTTCCTGCGCTTTATCCTTGCAAGAAACAGTCAGCAGTGATGCCACTGCGAGTGCGATAACGGGAAGTGATTTCATTTTTTTTAAACTGTTCGTTAGATGATGAAAAGTCATGCCGTTTCTTCCGGCTTGGTTTTATACTTGTTTTGATGAACTCGACGGGTTTTGTCTTCTGACATTCCCTTTAAGACTATAACAATCTCGCCTCGCGGATTGTTCTCGGAAAAATAATCAATAACCTCCCGCAGAGTGCCTCTGACGGTCGATTCATGGAGCTTAGAGATCTCTCTCGAGACGGAACATTCGCGATCGGCGCCACACGCTTCCTCAAGCTGCTCAAGCGTTTTGACCAGTCTAAGCGGAGACTCATAGATGATAGTCGTGCGCTCTTCTCCGGCGATTTCACTGATCCGGGTTGCCCGACCTTTCTTTGCCGGAAGAAAACCTTCAAAGCAGAAGCGGTCTGTCGGAAGTCCGGAGTTGACAAGAGCCGGGACAAACGCAGTCGGTCCGGGCAGGGTCTCAACTGCCACTCCCTGACGCCGGCATTCCCTCGACAGAAGAAAACCCGGATCGGAGATCCCGGGCGTTCCGGCATCACTGATAAGACAGATTGTCCGGCCCTCCCTGATCTGTTCGACAACAGAAACCGCAGTGGCATGCTCGTTGAATTTATGATGGCTCGCCATAGGAGTTGTGATTCCGAGATGGCGCAGAAGGACTCCGCTCGTACGCGTATCTTCGGCAAGAATAAGATCGCATGTCGCAAGAGCCGCTGCCGCACGCGGGGTCATATCCTCAAGGTTGCCGACCGGTGTCGGCACCATTATAAGCTTTCCTGGCATATCGGTCAGTTGAATCGGCGTCCGATAATTCTCATGAAATCCACGACAACCGGATTCTCCGGATCAAGACAGAGGTCATTGTAGAAATAATCCTCCAGCTCCTCCCTGCTGTTCATCCGTGTGGCGATCTGCAACGCATCGGACATATCGACATCGCTGTTTGAGAACAACTCGCGGCGAAAACGGAACTTGTCATTGATCGTAAACTCGACATTGACCGTATCGTTCCTGACCGCAGTTGCCGCAGGCTCTTTCTGCACTTGCCGAGCCTCAACAGGCGCTTGCTCAACCACTTCCGGAAGATTGACTTCGGCATCCTCCGGTCTATCGGCAGCCGTCTGCGTCAGTTCAACTGTCGGAAGCGACACCACTTCAACCGAGTCGGGATTTTCCAGATCCACATCGGCGTCGGCCTCTTCTTCAGCCATGACAGACGTTGCGACCGCGTCATCGTCTGCCTCTGCGGCGACAGCTGTGAAATTCTCGCGAACAGAATTGTAAAGCAATTCCGTCTTTTTAAGGATCAGTGAACTCAACTTATCGGAAGAGCCTCTCTTTTCTACAAGACAGAGCAATCCTTCAAGTTCAAGACATGTTGTCAGAATCTGGTCGTATTCCATAATCGTAGTTTTTTTTGTACAATACAAAATTAGGAAAGTTTTTCCAATAAAAGCTTTTCCAAAGCCTTTTTCAAAGCAGCCCTGTCGGAAAAATTATTCAGGAGCAAAACTATCAGATGAGTCGGCTGGCCGTCATCGTCAATCTTGAATCCGGCATAACACTGCACATTTCTCATGCTTCCTGTCTTGGCGACAATCTTTCCCTCCAGCGCGGTTCCCTTAAGGAAGCCTCTCATAGTACCCGAACGTCCTGCAACCGGAAAAATATTGACATACTGATTATTGGGATTCTTATGAATCCTCATCCAGTCGAGCACTTCCGCAAGAAAATAGGGCGTCATCTTATTGTTACGGCTCAATCCGCTGCCGTCCTCGATAACGATTCCGGTAATATCGATTCCCTTGCTGTCCCACATGTCAAGCTCACGGCTGACTGCCTGCTGACGAGTCTTACCCGGAGCTGTTGACCGAAGCATTCCTTCAGCCATCAGATTGTCGCTTCTATACATCAGACTCGTAATGATCTCGATCATAGTCGGAGATTTGTGGGAATAGACCGTCTTTGAAGGTCCGCTGTCGGCCACCGGATTCTTTCCGACAGTCACCCCGGCACGCTCAAGAGCATTCTTGACAGCCTGACACATCGTCACCTCCGGAAGCGGATTGGCAATCTTCATCGACGAAGTCAGTTCGACAGCTTTCGAACCTCGTTGGCGACGGTTGCGCCCTGTCCGGTTCACGACAAGCCCCGGAGTCTCGGGAGTGGTTCGTCCGGAAGGCATCAAAACCGAAACAAGATTATCCGCATAGTTGGCCGCATGGAATTCCGTTCCATAGGGATGAATCAGATCCTCGTCCATCCATCCGTCAGGCGTGGGCTGCTCGTACTCCTGACGGTAGCGCGCAACAACAGTACCCGTTATTTTCTCAATTCCGGCCTTTTTTACAGCCGCGGCAATTGCATCGGCAAAACCTTTGTTTTTAGGAAAATGTTTCGACTCAATTGTCGGGTCGCCACAGGCCTTTATGACGAGATTTCCGTCAAGCGTTCCACCTGAAATCACGCCTTGCGCAACAATATCGGTGGTGAACCTCGCCGCAGGAGATGATGTGTTGAGAGCCGTACTTGATGTGACGAGCTTAGTCACCGACGCGGGAGTAAACAGCTTCTCGCCATTGACATCGAGAACGACATCGCCCGTACGCAGGTCTTCGATATATATACCGACATCCTTTGCCGGAATCGAAGGCAGTTTAGACACATAGGGACCTGCCTCCTCCGCCTTTGTCAGAAACGGAAGAAACAGAAAGAGTATTAACGGATAAAGCAACGGACGCATGCCGTGGGGTTGTTTGTATTTTCTCATAATGACGCAACTCAATCTGATGGCCAGCAGAGGCCACATCGATTTCAGTGAGAGTTAAGGCTTACTTTTTTAGATCATGTCAGCACGAAAGCCGGCATCCGATTGTACGATCGGAAAAAGCAAACCTCTCAAATAGTCGTTCACGAAATTACTCATTTTTCATATGCAGGATGTAAAAAATTAATAAAATTTAGAGTTTTCAAAAAAAAATTGAGTAATTTCGCGACACGAAACAAGCGGTCAATGCTGACAATCGCACTCCCGACATTTATGGTAAGTAAGACTCGAGAACGACTCATTGAAGTAGCAAAACAACTGTTCGCCTACAAAGGTGTCGAAAACACCACTATGAACGACATCGCTGCCGCCTCCGAGAAAGGGCGGCGGACGATCTACACCTACTTCAAGAACAAACGCGAGATCTACAACGCTGTCGTAGAGCAGCAAAGCAATCAGATCATTGACCGGCTCAAGAAGATTGTCTACTCTACCGAAATGTCATCTGTCGACAAACTGAGAAACTATCTTTTCGAGCTGTTCGACATAATCCACCAGTCATCGCCCCGTCATGATGGCTACAGACGCCTCCTGATGCGCGACCACAAACGGCTTTCCAAGATCTACCGCATCGCTTTCGACAAAGAGCGCGAGCTCTTCGGCGAACTTCTCCGGCAGGGAGTGGAAACGGGCGAATTCGATCTGGCCCAGGCCTCGCGACTACCGTCGCTCGTTTCGTGGATCATCGGATCAGCCTACTATCCGCCGGTCGAAGATCCGGACTGCGATCCGGACATGTCGGACAGATACATTCAGAATCTAACAGATTTTGTGGTTACCGGCGTAACTGCCACCCACTCCAATAATCAATCAAAACAATAACACCAATGAAATTACTCGAAGGAAAAACAGCCCTCATCACCGGAGCTGCCCGTGGCATCGGAAAAGCACTCGCACTCAAATTCGCTGAAGAGGGAGCAAACGTAGCTTTCACTGACCTTGTCATCGATGAGAATGGCAAACAGACTGAAGCGGAAATAGCCGCTTTCGGCGTAAAAACAAAAGGATATGCATCGAACGCCGCCGACTTTGCGCAGACTGAAGAAGTAGTCAATAAGGTTAAAGAAGAATTCGGCCGCATCGACATTCTCGTCAACAACGCCGGCATTACGAAAGACGGCCTGATGATGCGCATGACCGAACAGCAGTGGGATGCAGTCATCGCGGTCAACCTCAAAAGCGCCTTCAACTTCATCCATGCCACTCTCCCGATCATGATGCGTCAGCGTTCGGGCAGCATCATCAACATGGCATCTGTCGTCGGCGTGCACGGCAACGCCGGTCAGTCCAACTACGCTGCCTCAAAAGCCGGTCTCATCGCTCTTGCAAAGAGCATCGCTCAGGAAGTCGGCTCACGCGGCATCCGCGCCAACGCCATCGCTCCGGGCTTCATTGAGACAGCCATGACAGCCGCACTCCCCGACAACGTTCGCGCCGAATGGGTTTCAAAAATTCCCCTTCGCCGTGGCGGACAGGTTGAAGACATCGCAAATGTCGCAACTTTCCTCGCTTCCGACATGTCGAGCTACGTCTCCGGCCAGGTCATCCAGGTCGACGGCGGCATGAACATGTAATCCACGACCTCTGCTACATAAGAATACAGACTGAAACGGTGTGCCGGAATTCGAATTCCTGCACACCGTTCGTCTGTTCGATAAAATTTCTTAAATATCCGGCGTCACTGAAAGAAAGTTGGTCAATAGAAAATTTTCTTGTAATTTTGGGGTCTTATTTTAGAAACTGCCTGAGTTTCCCTCCAGGTACTCGGCACACGGATATTATTTCTGAAACCAACAGCCAGAATATGCTGACATACAACACTCAACTCAAGCCGATGCCCCTTCCCGAATATGGCCGCAACATCCAGAATATGGTCGACTACTGCCTAACTATACCCGACCGCGAAGAACGCACCCGCTGCGCTTATTCGATTCTGGCCACTATGGCGACCCTATTTCCCGAACTGAAAACAGCTCCGGCCGAATATAACCACAAACTCTGGGACCATCTCATGATCATGTCAGGCTTTCAGCTCGACATCGACTTCCCCTGCGAAGTGATCAGTGAGGAGAACCTCTATTCACGTCCTGAAACGGTTGCCTACAAATCTTCGTCAATGCGATTCCGCCACTATGGCCGAACGATCGAAGAAATGATAGCCCGCGCATGCGATATGGAGCCGTCAGAAGAACGCGACGAATTTGTGCGCCTCATAGCCTATCAGATGAAGAAACTGATGACTGGCTTCAACCCGGAGGCTGCCGACGACCGCCGTGTATTCAATGATCTTGCCATTCTCTCCCACGGAGAATTCCGACTCGATCCGGAAGAAGTCCGCCTGCGCGCCATCATCGAACCCGCAAAGCCTGCCGGAAAGAAAAAGAAAAGGAAATAAAACGGAAGAAATCCCTTCCAAACCCCAACAAACATCAGCCAGATGCTACACTCAACCGATATGATCCGCCTCGGACAGCTGACAAAACCCCACGGAATCAAAGGGGAGATGACAGCCACTCTCGACTATGACCTCGATCTCCTTGCTCTTAAATGCATCGTGATTGAAATCGACGGCATTTTTGTGCCGTTTTTCCCGGAAATCGTCCGACCGAAATCGACAGAGACGATCATTCTTTCCGTCAGCGGAGTCAGTGATGAAAACGAAGCCAAAGAGCTGTGCGGCCACGACTACTACGCCTTGAATGACGACGTCGAGATCGACGACTCGCTCGATTCCTCAGGCGGCTACCTGTCGGACTTTATCGGCTTTTCACTCAACAACAGCGACGGAACGACAGCCGGCGAAATCATCGACTTCGACGATTCGACCGAAAACATCCTTTTCATCATCCGATCGACCGACGGCAACCGACACCTGGTTCCTGTTGCCGAAGACCTCATAACCGAAATCGATCCGGAAGCGAAAGTCATAACAATGGATCTTCCAGAAGGACTCTTCGACTGACAAAAGCTACACACACGGCCAGTCGCCACCGCTCTCCCACCCCAACGCACCACTCAACTCACTCCTCAATGTTTGAAACGAATACTCAAGACTAACCCTTCATTCTTGCCTGATATGAAAGAATTCGATGAATCAGCAGTACTAAAAGAGATGCGCCGCTCTCTCCCGGAAAACGTCAATTATTCCGACGATGATCTCCTCAACATTGTCGACATGATCTGGGACTACTATGAAATGAACGGCCTTCTGGACGTTGAGATCGAAAATGAAAAAGATTCTGACGAAGAGGAAATTGACATTGTCAGTGAACTAATTGACTACGCCAGACGTATGTTGAAGAAAGACAAGGCCTGCAAAGTCAGCCCCGACCATCTCGAAGCGCTCATCAGCGCCGAGCTGGCCTACGAAGACGCTTTGGACGCCGAAATGCTTTCAGACTAAACAGTTACTTCATCCGCTTCCATCACATGAAACATCTGATCCTAATCCTCGCCTGCCTGGCCGCCTGGCTCACTTCGTCAGCACAAACAGCCGAAAACCCCTATCCAGACTTTCTCGAAGAGGTGTTTATGGATATGGATTTTTCGGAAAACCTTGCGACTCCAAAAGTCCCGAAGGAAGCCAAGCCGGGAGTTGCCGCACGCATGAAATCGATTGCCGAGACCTTCAGCAAACGACTCCCCGAGGCAATGAGATCCGTCATCGGAACCCGTCTTGAACGCGACAATGAAGTGTTTGTCGTCACCTATCCCGCCGACGAGCTGTTCAACCCAAACGACACCCTTCTTTCAAAATACGCCGACCGTTCCCTGCAGGAACTGATTCCGCTGATGAAAGACCCCTACCTCTTCAAGGTCGTCTACAGCGTTAGCTGCGACAACACCGGCTCCGAAACATATCAGGGCGAACTGACCGATACCCGCATGAACAGCCTTTATGACTGGGTATGGAAAATGATCGACGCCAACAAGATCCCGGAGGAGATGATAATCATCCCCGAAAGTCTTGCCGCGTCCAGACCCGTTGCCGACAACCTGACCCGCGAGAACAGACGGAAGAACCGGCGCATTGAGTTCTATTTCATCCCCGGGCCTAAGCTGATCGAAGAAGCATCTGGCAAAAAATAGCCTCTGGCGGAAAGATATTTGAATCATTTTGATTAATTTTGCATTAAAATTAGAACAACCTCTCATTACCATATTAGTATAGAAAATGGCAAAAGAATTGAAAGATCTGACCAAGCGGGCCGACAACTACTCGCAGTGGTACAATGACTTAGTTATAAAAGCTGATCTCGCCGAGCAGTCTGCCGTACGCGGCTGCATGGTAATCAAACCCTACGGCTACGCCATCTGGGAAAAAATGCAGCAGCAGCTCGACCGTATGTTCAAGGAAACCGGCCATCAGAACGCCTACTTCCCTCTTCTGATCCCGAAATCATTCCTCAGCCGCGAAGCCGAACATGTTGAGGGCTTTGCCAAGGAATGTGCCGTCGTAACCCATCACCGTCTAAAAAACGCTCCCGACGGCTCTGGCGTAGTCGTTGACCCCGATGCACGTCTGGAAGAAGAACTGATCATTCGTCCGACTTCCGAAACAATCATCTGGAACACCTACCGCAACTGGATCAACTCATACCGCGACCTCCCCATTCTTGTCAACCAGTGGGCTAACGTCATGCGCTGGGAAATGCGCACCCGCATGTTCCTCCGCACTGCCGAATTCCTCTGGCAGGAAGGCCACACCGCACACGCCACAAGAGAGGAAGCCGAAGAAGAAACCGTAAGAATGCTGAATGTCTATACCGAATTCGCTGAAAAATACATGGCTGTGCCGGTCATAAAAGGTGTGAAGACAGCCAACGAACGCTTTGCCGGCGCTCTCGACACCTATACGATCGAAGCTATGATGCAGGACGGAAAGGCGCTCCAGAGCGGAACATCGCACTTCCTCGGCCAGAACTTCGCAAAAGCATTCGACGTAACATTCATCAACAAGGAAAACAAACCTGAATACGTCTGGGCGTCCTCATGGGGTGTGTCAACCCGACTGATGGGTGCGCTGATCATGACCCATTCCGACGACAACGGCCTCGTTCTCCCGCCCCATCTTGCGCCAATCCAGGTTGTCATCGTTCCGATCTACAAAAACGCCGAACAGCTCGCCGCAATCAACGACGCTGTAGCTCCGATCATGAATAAACTGAAACAGCTCGGGATCAGCGTCAAATATGACAACGCCGAAAACCGCCGCCCGGGATTCAAATTCGCCGACTACGAACTCAAAGGCATACCGGTCCGTCTGGCACTCGGTGCCCGCGACCTCGAAAACGGCACTGTCGAACTTATGCGTCGCGACACCCTCGAAAAAACCACCCACTCGCTTGAAGGCATCGAAGAATATGTCAGAGACCTCCTCGAAGAGATCCAGGACAACATCTATCAGAAAGCTCTCAGACATCGCGAATCGATGACCCGCACCGTCGAGACCTACGAAGAGTTCAAGATCGAAATCGAAAAAGGCGGCTTCATTCTTGCCCACTGGGACGGAACGACTGAAACTGAAGAACTCGTCAAGGCAGAGACTAAAGCAACAATCCGCTGCATTCCTCTCGACGGCGACAAAACCGAAGGCGTCTGCATGGTGACAGGCCGTCCGTCAAAGCAGCGTGTTATCTTTGCCCGCAGCTACTAAGCAGCAGTTTGAACTCATTCAACTCTGTTTCATTGAAGAGATCAACCGGGTCGGCTGACACATGTCGGACCAACCCGTTTTCCAAGATTAACCCGGGGTCAGTTTCGGCTGACCCCCTATTCATCTTTCCATACAAAAGAGGATTATGGACAATCAAACCCTGATCGGACAATTATCTGAAACAACCGGCATCCACAAAGACAAAATCAGCAACCTACTGGAATCTTTTGCCGAGACCGTCAGAGATTGCTGCAAAAAAGGACAACAGGTGGCAATCCCCGGATTCGGAACTTTTCAGCCAGTCAAAAATGACGAATGGATTTCAACTGATCCCGAAACCGGTGTCCGCACTCTAATGCCCCCGAGTGTGGCAGTTGAGCTAAAAACCAGTGTCGTTCTTCGTAAAAAACTTCTCGGATGAGCACGAAAATACCTATCAGCAGACTCGCCTCACTGATCGCCGAAAAAACCGGATGTGACCCATCCGAAGCAGTTCAGTTCATAAAAGATCTCTTTATCATCGTTGAAGACCGTGTCTCAAAAGGAGAGGAAATCACCATTTCCGGACTTGGGACTTTCAGCAAATCCGCCGTCGCTGGCGAACCGATAGCCTATTGCCCCGACAAAGAATTCGCGGCAGAACTGAACGAGGACTTCTCGTCGTTCTGCCCGGTCACACTCCCACCCGAGTTCCCTGACGAAGAGCTTTCAGCCATCGGAACAGAGCCAGCGACATCAGCCCCCACAACCGAAGAAGAACATCAGGAAACAGAAGAAGGACATCAGGAGACACCGGACACCGCTGCCCCCGACACGGCATCGGACCAGACAAAAGCTCTGCCGACACCTGAACCCTCTCCGGAGATCATCTTGCCTGAAGATTCACCGTCCGCCGAAGAGCCGGCCTCCGGTCCCAGGCCTGTAGAAACAGCTGAAGAGCCGTCTGCCGCTGAAGAGACAGACGCTGCGGAACCTACAGAAAACAAAACCGTCGGACCGGCCAACGGCAGCGTGACGACCATCATGGAAGAGAAATCTGAGAGCCAATCTACATGCGACAGGACCGATGTCAGCCCCTCCGCTCCAACCGTCGATCTGTCGGCATCAGCTATAGAAGAAGCTGTGGAAAAAAAACCGAAGAAAGAGACCAAGGGGAATGACACCGCATGCATCCCCGAAGCCGTGGAAGAATACGTCATCGTCCAGAAAAAGAAAAACTATTTCTGGCTCGGAATGCTCTTAGGACTGCTCCTCGGCTTTGCCCTCGGACTGATGGCCCTGTTCGCCTACCTCGTCCAGAACATGAAGATCAGTCTTGAGGATCTGATATTCTGACATTCTGACCGTGCGTCGGGAATTTTAACTTAACTGTAACCGCGAAAGAACAGAAAAGAAGAAAACGCGACAACTTAAATTACTTTAATTATTCAAAAGGAATAACTTTAAATAGGTAATTTTAACACCAGATTTTACATTTCGGATGTTATAATATTTAATTTTGCGATAGGAAACCGGCCCACCGGTTTCAACCTTCCTATAGTCAAACAACCACTACTATCATTCAACCCGATTATTATGAGCACTACTGTCAACATACGGGAACTTAACGAACTCGTAGCCAGTAAAAACAATTTCGTAAACCTTATCACTCAGGGCATGAATCAGGCCATCGTCGGCCAGAAACATCTTGTTGACTCTCTTCTCATTGCCCTTCTCGCTAATGGCCACGTCCTTCTCGAAGGCGTTCCGGGGCTTGCGAAAACTCTAGCTATCAAAACACTCGCACAGGTCATAAACGCGAAATACAACCGCATCCAGTTCACTCCCGACCTGCTTCCCGCAGACGTGATCGGTACGATGGTCTACAGCGTCAAGAATGAGCAGTTCCAGATCAAACGCGGCCCGATATTCGCCAACTTCGTCCTTGCCGACGAAATCAACCGTGCTCCGGCAAAAGTGCAGAGCGCACTGCTCGAAGCGATGCAGGAACGCCAGGTCACTATCGGCGAAACCACATTCGGCCTCGACGAACCATTCCTTGTAATGGCCACACAGAACCCGATCGAACAGGAAGGAACCTATCCCCTCCCCGAAGCCCAGGTCGACCGCTTCCTTCTGAAAGTAATAATCGGCTACCCCTCGAAATCTGAAGAGAAACTGATCATCCGTCAGAACATTTCGCCCGTCAGAAATGAAATCCGCCCGCTTCTCGACCCTCAGGAAATCATCGAGGCTCAGGAAATCGTCAAAAACATCTATCTTGACGAAAAGATCGAACAATATATCGTCGACATCGTCTTCGCAACCCGCAATCCGGCTGACTACGGACTGAAGGATCTCGCCGGAATCATCTCATGCGGTGCATCACCGCGCGCCTCCATCGGACTTGCACGCGCAGCACGCGCTTATGCATTCCTCCGCCAGCGCGGCTATGTCATTCCGGAAGATGTCCGCGCCGTATGCCACGACGTACTCCGCCACCGCATCGGACTCTCCTATGAAGCCGAAGCAAACAACATCACAGCCGACGAAATCATCTCTGAAATCCTTGACAAAGTCGAGGTGCCCTGATAATCCCCTTTAGGCTCTTTTGAAGTTATGGAAGCCAACGAACTTCTCAAAAAAGTTAGACGGATCGAGATCAAGACACGTGGCCTCTCGCAGAATATCTTTGCGGGAGAATACCACACGGCCTTCAAAGGCCGAGGCATGACATTTTCCGAAGTCCGCGAATATCAGTATGGCGACGACATCAGGGATATCGACTGGAACGTCACCGCACGCCACAACCGTCCCTACATAAAAGTCTATGAAGAGGAACGCGAACTTACCGTCATGCTCCTCGTCGATGTCTCAAGCAGCCGTCTGTTCGGCGCGGTAGGAGAAGAAAAACGCGAAATGATTGCCGAAGTCGCGGCGACCATAGCGTTTTCGGCCATCCAGAACAACGACAAGATCGGGGTCATCTTCTTTTCCGACAAAATTGAAAAATTCATTCCTCCCAAAAAAGGTCGAAAACACATCCTCTTCATCATCAGCCAGCTGATCGATTTCACCCCGGAAAACAAAGGTACGGACATCGCAAACGTGCTCCGTTATTTCTCGGATGCTCAGAAAAAACGGGCCACAACCTTCCTGATTTCCGACTTCATTGACAACCACGACTACTCCAAAGCTCTCTCGGTAGCTTCAAGCAAACACGACCTGATCGCAATTCAGATCTACGACAAACGCGACGAAACGCTGCCCGACATCGGTCTTGTCAATGTCTGCGACCTTGAGACAGGAGAATCAAGATGGATCAACACCTCTTTGTCATCCGTGCGCAAAGCCTACAACCGCAGGTGGTACGACAGCCAGCAGCAGATGAACTCTATTATGAGCCGCTGCGGAGTTGACATCGCATCCATTTCAACTAACGAAGATTACGTCAAAGCCCTTAAAGCACTGCTGCAACGCAGGGGCGTCAGGTAACTCACAATCTATGAAATCACTTAGAAGCATAATCATACTCATCTCGATTTTTCTGACGAATGCATTTTCAAATGCGACCGCCGCGATCAATGCGAAAGCATCTCTTGATTCGGTCGCGATCCTGATGGGAAAGCAGACCGCACTCCACATCGAAGTTGTCGGCGAGCTCGCACCCGAAGGATCACTCGGAGTAATTGATTCAATGTGGCGGCAGGTCGAGATCATCGACATGGGACAACCCAAAATTTCCGACCTCGGAAACGGACGCAAGGAACTTCGCCAGGACATAATCATCCAGTCGTTTGACTCCGGCATGTACGCCATCCCGCCCGTGCTCTATCTGCAGCCCGGCGACACCGTGGCCACAAACAGCCCGGTCCTTAAAGTCATTCCGGTGCCCATCGACACACTGAAAACCATCCATGATTATGCCGATGTCCACCAGATCGACCGCAAACTGTTCGACTATCTGCCCGACTGGGCGACCGACTATGGCATTTGGATTCTGCTGGCAGTCATCGTGATCGGACTGAGCCTGTTCGTCTACTTCAAATGGCTTCGTGAGGGAAGGATACCGCTGCTACCCAAACGCAAGTTGGTGCCGCCCTACAATCTCGCGATGCAGCAGTTAACTCATCTCAAAGCCGAGAAACTCTGCGAAAAGGGCGAAGAGAAACAATACTACACCCGACTCACAGATATCCTGCGCTCTTATCTCGAAGGCCGTTTCGGCATCAACGCAATGGAAATGACCTCGACCCAGATCCTCCAGTCGCTTCAGGCCAACGAAGAGACACGCGACTCTCACCGCATGATGGAGAAAATCCTCGAGATAGCAGACTTTGTAAAATTCGCCAAAGTGCGTCCTCTCCCCGAAGACAACATGATTGCCATGGAATCGGCAGTCCGCTTTGTCGAAGAAACCAAACCTGTTGAGCAGCCTGATCCCGAAGATCAGACTAAGAAAAACAACACCAATAAATAACGACTATGCATTTCGCTCATCCGTCATATCTCTGGCTTCTGCTTCTGCTGCTGCCACTCGCCGCATGGTACGTGATGAAGTGGCGCGCCAGATATCCGAAACTCGGCCTCTCGACGACCGCCGCATTCGGGAAAGCCCCGCGCAGCTATAAGGAATATCTGCTCCACGGACTGTTCGTGCTCAGATTGCTCGCAATCGCAGCGCTGATTGTCATTGTGGCCCGTCCGCAGATACGCGACAAATGGAGCAAGACCAACACCGAAGGAACCGACATCGTCATTGCGCTTGACCTCTCGACGAGTATGCTCGCGAAAGATTTCCAGCCAAACCGTTTCGAAGCGGCAAAAAAAGTGGCGGCAAACTTCGTTGCCGGACGCGAGTCCGACAATATGGGACTCGTGATTTTTGCCGGTGAATCCTTCACCGCACTTCCAATGACAACAGACAGGTCGCTAATATCAAACTATATCAATGACCTCAGCATCGGAATGCTTGAGGACGGAACAGCCATCGGCGACGGTCTCGCGACATCGATCAACCGCATTAAAGACGGACAGGCCAAGTCAAAAAGCATAATTCTTCTGACTGACGGCTCAAACAACACCGGCAACGTGGCGCCCCTCACCGCCTCCGAAATCGCTAAGAAATTCGGAATCAAAGTCTACACGATCGGCGTCGGCAAAAACGGCAACGCCCCTTATCCGACCCAAGACGTCACTGGCCGTATCACCTACACCAATCTCCCCGTCGTCATCGATGAAGCGACTCTTCAAAACATAGCTAACACGACCGGCGGAAAATACTTCCGCGCGACCGACAACAGCGTGCTCGCTGATATCTTTAAGGAAATCGACCAACTGGAAAAATCGAGAATCGACGTTCAGAACTTCTCACACGCCGAAGACCACTACCTTCCGTGGGCACTCATCGCACTCGCGCTGCTGGCATTCGAGATTCTGCTCCGTCACCTGTGGCTCAAACCGCTCCCTTGATTCAGGACAGTCCAAAAATCTAAATTTCCAGCCTTCAGACTATGATCCATTTAGCTAACCCCGAACTACTCTATCTCCTTCTGCTGATTCCGGCGTTGGGTGCCATATATGCCCTTGGCAGATCGCTGAGGACACGCCGTCTGAAAAGGTTTGGCGACATGAAAGTCATTGCCAGACTGATGCCCGACGTATCCCGCTACATGCCGACCGTCAAAATATGCATTGAGCTCACCGCTCTGTTCTTCATTATAATCGCTATTTCCCGTCCGTTCGTCTACACCTCCGACCCCGATTCCGAAACATCCTCTTCTGAGACAACCTCCGGAATCGAAGTGATGATATGCATGGACGTCTCAAATTCGATGCTCGCTTCTTCGACCGACGACCCGAAAGGTGTAAGCCGCCTGCAACGCGCAAAATTCATCCTCGAAAAAATGATCGCCTCGATGCAGAACGACAAGGTCGGACTGATCGTTTTCGCCGGAGAAGCCTACACTCAGCTCCCGATCACCAACGACTATCTGTCGGCCAAGATGTATCTCAACTCGATCACAACCGACATGGTGCCGACACAGGGCACAGCCATAGGAGCCGCCATCGACATGGCAGTCAACTCCTTCAATCCGGAAAGCGACTTCCAGAAAGCGATCGTCATCATAACCGATGCCGAAAACTTTGAGGATGACGCACAGGATGCAGCCAAACTTGCGGCCAAGGGTGGTATACAGGTCGATGTCATTGGCCTTGGAACTGAAAAAGGAGCACCGATTCCGGTTCCCGGATCGCCCGGCGAATATTTCGCATACGACAACGGACAGCAGGTCATAACGTCTTTCGACCCCAAGGTAGCCAAAGCGATCGCCAAAGCAGGCAACGGCGTCTATATCAACGGTGCATCCACCCGTGCTGTCGGAGAGCTGAAAGAGCAACTCGACAAACTCTCCAAGACAGAATACACCCGTCATGGAATGCCCGACAACACCAACGAGCTTTATCCCATAGCAGTCATTCTGGCTCTATTGCTGCTGATTGTCGATCTCTTCCTCCCCTACAGCAAAATCAAATGGCTGACCAAAATCAATTTCTTTACAAAAAATTGAATTCTCCATGTATCGCAACTCTATCATCCTCATACTGCTCCTGCTTCTTCCCGCAATCTCAATTCATGGAGCTGACACCAAACAGGAGCGGAATTTCATAGTTGAAGGCAATAAACTCTACAGCCAGAAGCGCTATGCAGAAGCTGAGACTATGTATAAGAAAGCTCTGACAGTGTCCCCGACTTCAGAGGTAGCCCGATTCAACCTTGCCTCGGCGCTTATACGCCAGAGCGGATCGGCCGATCCCAACTCCGGCAACACGCCCCTATCAGATGCGATCTCACTTCTGACAGAACTTGAGAAAACCGCGCAGATGGCTGCCATCGTCGAGAAAGCCGCTTATGACCTTGGCAACATATCCTTCAACTCACAGCAGTATCAGCAGGCTATCGAACACTACAAAAACGCGCTGCGAAAGAATCCGGACAACGACAAAGCCCGTGAAAACCTCCGTCTTGCGCAGAAAAAGCTTGAAGAACAGCAGCAGAATCAGGACAAACAGAACCAGGACAACAAAGACAAGCAGGATCAGCAGGACCAGCAGAATAAGGATCAGCAGCAACAGCAGCAGAACCAGAATCAGAATCAGGACAAAAAAGATGAGCAGAAGCCTCAGGATCAGCAACAGCAACAGGATAAAAAAGACAACGACCGCCAGCCCCCGAAACAGCAGTCAGGCGGCATAAGCGACGACAATGCCGAAAAAATCCTCAAGGCAATGGAGAACGAAGAGGCCGCCACTCGAAAAAAAGTTGAAGCCCGCAAACAGAAAGCCAACAACGCCCGCCGCCGACAGGTGACCCGCCCCTGGTAAGCATCTGCCGGGCGGTCATCGCTCCCCCCGTCGCCCCTCAAACCATCTCTCCTCCTATATTCTTCATCCATCGCATAAACCACCATCCCGATATGAGAGAGAATTCCCGAATAATCTTTTCACTCTTTGCAGTGATCGTCGCCAGCTTCTGCGCATTCGCCCAGCAGTTCACTCTGATGGCGCCGCAAAGAGTCTTCAAAGGAGAAAAGTTCGCTGTCACCTACCGTCTGACAAACGCCCAGGGAGGCGAGCCTCGCGTTCCGCAGATCAACGGCTGTCAGCTTCTTTTCGGACCGAGCGTCACCACGCGGCAGAGCTATCAGGTTTTAGGAAACGGCCAGACATCATCTCAGTCCTCGACCGACTTCACATACACTTACCGCGCTGACCATACCGGGGAATTCACAATCGGAGCGGCTTCCATACAGGCAAACGGGAAAACCCTCAAAACAAAACCCCAGACACTGACAATCGCCGACTCACCGGCAGGAAGCAGGCAGCAACCGGACCGGCAACAGCAATCATCCAACCGACCCGTTTCGATCGACGATATCGAAACACAGTCGGCCGACCGCGCCGTTTCCTCCAACGACGTATTTGTCCGTATAATCCTCTCTAAACCGACAGCCTACGAACAGGAAGCTATCGAATGTACGATCAAGCTCTACACCAAATTCGGCATTTCCCAGTTTTTCCCGACAAAACAGCCGAGTTTCGACGGTTTCCTCATCGAAGAAGTAAACTTCCAGAGCTCGCTCAACCAGGAAGAAACCTACAACGGTCAGCGCTACCTCGTTGCACTCCTGAAAAAGTGCATCATCTACCCGCAGAAATCAGGCAAACTGACAATCAACTCAGGCAACTACGACTTGAATGTCATCCAATACAGCAACACAAACCTTGGATTCCTGAGCCTCTCCACCCCACGCGAGAAAAAAATTCAGGTCACATCCAACACCGCCTCGATCGACATCAAGCCGCTTCCCACCCCGAAACCGGAAGGATTCACCGGAGCTGTCGGCAAATTCGACATATCATCGCGTCTGGTCGGAAACACATTCCGCACCAACGAACCAGCCACACTGATCTACACCATCACCGGAACCGGCAACATCAAATACGTCAAAGAACCAGTCATCGATTTCCCCTCGGAGTTCGAGCTCTATGACCCAAAGACAGACTACGACACCCAAGTCATCGGCAACAATGTGACCGGCACAATGACAACCGAATACACATTCGTCCCCCAGTCGGTCGGCAAATTCACAATCGGCTCCGACAAATTCGTCTACTTTGACCCTTCGAAAAACGATTATGTCACCCTGACAACTCCCTCCTATCCGATTGCTGTCAGTCAGGGCACCGAAACAGTCGACAAACAGGACGTCGAAGTCAAAAACAAAGACATCCTCCACATCATGACCGGGGGCAAATCGCCCTCACAGACCCATACTACAATCATAACACAATGGTGGTACTGGCTGATCTATCTTATTCTGATCGGAGCTCTGTTCGCAGCCGCGCGCATCTACGGTCGCAACCTCGCCCGCGCGGCCGACGTGCGCGGAATGAAACTCGCCAAAGCAAACAAAGTTGCCCGTCAGCGACTCAAAACCGCTGAAACCTTCATGCAGTCCGACAACAGCGACCGGTTCTACGAAGAACTGCTGAAAGCAACATGGGGCTACCTGAGCGACAAACTCGGCATTCCCCTCTCTCAACTCTCACGCGAGAACATCTCAGCCGAGCTCACAGCATATGGAGCCGACGAACAACTGTGCGCCACAGTCATCTCGATTCTCGACCAGTGTGAGATGGCCCGCTACGCCCCCGCCTCATCCAACTCCGAACTTAAAAAAATCTACGACGAAGCTTCGGAAACAATCAACAGACTCGAAACAATAAAAAGAAGAAAATAAATAGCTTATGGATCAGTTAATTTCATTCAGAAGAAGCGCCGTAATTACTCTTATTTTCCTTTTTACAGCCATTTCCTCCTTCGGACAATCGCAAGCTGAAAAAGCCGACTCAGCCTATAACGCCGGAGAATTCGACACCGCTGCCGCTCTCTATCAGAAAGTAATCGAAACCGAAGGCTCCTCGGCACCGCTCTACTTCAACCTCGGCAACAGCCACTATCGCCTCGGACAGATGGCCTCTGCGATCGTTGCTTACGAGCGTGCGCTTCGTCTCGATCCCTCAAACAGCGACATCCGCGCCAACCTCTCGTTTGTCAACTCACGCCTGATCGACCGCAAAGGGCCGTCGGGATCATTCCTGTCGCAGTCGTTCGAAAACATAACCCGACTCTTTTCCGCTAACTCCTGGGCATGGCTCTCGCTCGCACTTTTCGCTCTGACGGTCTGCGCAGCTGCCCTATATCTCTTCGGGACCGGAATCAAACTCAAAAAAACCGGATTTTTCGGAGGTGGCTGCACTGCCCTGCTCTTTCTCGTCGCTCTTGTTTTTGCCTTCAATGCGCGATCAATGATGGAAGCACGGAACATTGCCGTCGTCAAATCAAAATCGACGATCCTGAGCACATCTCCACGCGCTCCGCAGAACCGAAACGAAGAAGCAATGCTCCTCCATGAAGGCGCCCGGCTGACAATAATCGACTCAATCTCCTCGCCGACAGACTCAGTCAGAACCGTATGGTATGATGTTGCCTTCGACAACGATCATCGCGCCTGGATCAACAGCGCTGATGTAGAAATCATATAACCGAATCTCATCACCTGATAGCCCAGATGAAAAATTGAGATTTTTACAAAAAAAAGCACTGAAAATTTTGTCAAATCAGAATTTCACCCTATTTTTATAACCGAAACCAGTACTCTTTGAGTATATTGTTAACTTCTTAAATACTTATATTATGGCTAAAACAATCTCTTTCAACGAGCTTCGTCGTATTAAAGACAGTTTGCCCGATGGCGCAACTCACCAGATTGCCGATAAACTCAACATAACGGTCCAGACCGTACGAAATTACTTTGGTGGCAGCAACTATGAATTCGGAAAAAATGTAGGTGTCCACATCGAACCGGGCCCCGATGGCGGCATCGTAGTTCTTGACGACACTACAATCTACGACATGGCAGTAGAAATCCTGAAGGCTCAGGAATCTGAGTAAAAAATGCTGTCAGTACACATTCAGAAATTCAGCTCATTCTTCTCTCTCCCCTTATTATTCATAAAATTGTTTTAGCATACCTTTCGAGGATTCCACTCACGGATTCCTCCTTTTTTTATATATTCCCGCCGCCTGTCAGTTCCCCCCCGGCGACATTCCGAACGACAGATAAAAAAATCGGAAGCTTTGATTTTTCATCTCACAAAAAACCTCTAAATTTGTAATGTGATCGCAGGCAGGGCGAACCACAACATCGCGAAACCACATCGGGATGCCTCCACCTGCGCTTACATCCTGACGTCAAGAAACGTCCCCCACACATTCTTGCATTCATCCTCTATCATTATCAATATTATCATGGAGAAGTTTAGTCTGAAAAAACTATCATCACAAATCTGCCGGTCAAAAATATTTGACATAGCCATCACCGTAATAATCATTCTGAACTCAATACTGATCGGTGTCCAGACATCGGTACACAATGCAACCATCGACACGATACAGCATCTGATCCTGTGGATTTTCACCTTTGAGATAGCGGTTCGCTTCATTGCCGCCGACACACTTAAAGACTTCTTCAAGGACGGATGGAACCTTTTCGACCTCTCCCTCGTCATTATCGGATGGATTCCACCGTCGATTGCGACAAACGCATCGGCAATTACTATGATACGAATCCTGCGGACATTCCGAATCCTGCGACTCTTGCGCGCAAGCACCGAAATCAAACTGATCGTCACAGTGCTTGCAAAAAGCATCAAGTCGATGGGCTACAACTGCCTGCTCTTCCTGATTTTCGCTTATCTATATGCCGTTGCAGGAGTCACACTGTTCCGCCTGCCTGTCACAGGCGATAAAATTGAGGTCCTGCAGACCATCGCACCCCCGGCTCCCGCTAACTCTCCCGACCCATTCGGCAGCATCAGTGAAGGCATATTCACCCTTTTCCGGGCACTGACCGGCGAAGACTGGACTGATCTCAGATACAATCTGATCACCGCTTCCGATCTGGGAGTGATCCATGTGCACCCGACTGTCATCACCTGCTATTTTGTCTCCTGGTTCTGCATTGCTGTATTCCTGCTGCTGAACTTAGTAACCGGAGCCGTGATTAACAACTATCAGGTTGCGATGGCCGAGTTGGGTGAACGCAAAGAAAAACAGAAAAACAGTTAACAACGATCACCTCTTCACAATCTGTGGTGACCCACCGGACTTCCGGCCGAGGTCACCACTTTTTTATTAGACCCCGTTCTCCTTGACAGTATCTCCGAGCAGTTAACAGTCGGGGCCCTTGTGTGGCATGTTATATTTCGGTAACTTTGCTCCTGAAAGATTCTACCAAAGACCGACCACTTGTTATGAAAAAGAGCATCCCCTTTTTGTCAGCTTTTTTTATTGTATGGGCGTTCTCCGCTTATATTTGCTATCTGCTAAACCTTATATTGGACCGAAACTGGTTTACTAATGGTTGGCAAGAATACGTTATAATAGGTTTTGCAATTGCTGTGACATCCATATTTGGGCCTATATTGGCTGCATGGATTGGTAAATTTTCCAAAAAGAAATCGTAATTGCTCATAGAGTAGCGCCAACTCCGCCGCACTTTCGTCAATCTAACCTAAAGTCCCGACCGCAGGGCTTCTCATCGGCTTGTCGCTTCGCTTGGCGAAGAATCCCTGACTCATACGCCCTTCGGACACCTCCGAGGGGTTTATTACGTAATTTCAAACGACTTTTGCAGCCGCCCGAATCCGCTGGTCCGCGATTGGCAGCTGGTCGGCTCCTCCGCAGGTGCATTCCCGTCATAAAAAAAAGCGTAATCCTTAGGATTACGCTTTGTAGCGGGACCGAGAATTGAACTCGGGACCTCCGGGTTATGAATCCGACGCTCTAACCAACTGAGCTATCCCGCCATTGTTTTTTCTGTTTTGCGGTGCAAAGTTATAACTTTTCTTTTATTCCCACAAACTTTTTGCCAAAAAAATCAAACAAAAATTAGCAGAAAATTCAACACTCACCGTCAATCTCGCCATAGCGACCTCATTTCCAGCCCAATCGAGTCCTCCCTGGTCGCCGCCAGAAATCCACAAACAAGCGGCATGTCGAAAGTATAACATTCGACATGCCGCCATTATTTCACTCACATCAAAAATTCAATCGGCGATCTGACGGCGAATTTCATCTGTCCACTCCGAAATCTTTCCCGAAGTCAGATCTTCATGATTGACATTGTCTATTACAAGACCGACAATCCGACCGTCGACCTCAGAGTCTGAATGCGAAAAATCATAACCGTCCGCATTAAATGCCCCGATCATCTCCGCACCAGCTTTCTTGAGCACTCCATACATCAGACCGACAGCATTGCAAAACGTATCCGACATTGTTTCATCGCCACAGCCAAACACTGCCGCCCTCTTCCCCTTAAGATCAAGAGCGGCCACTCCGTCAAGAAAATCATGCATATCATCCTGGAGTTCGCCATCGCCCCAGGTGCTTGAGCCGAAAAGCAACACATCGTAGTCGCCCACTTTCGAGGGCTCAGCCTGCGAAACATCAAACACATTCTCGCTGCCCGCTCCGAGGGCCTCTGCAATTCTGCCGGCAACCTCTTCGGTAGTGCCGGTAGTAGATCCGTAGAAAATTCCGATAGTTTTCATAATTATATAATCATTGTAATTTTTTTTATAAGACAGACTTCGTTTCATCTATAAAACGAGACACCGCCCTCCAATGTTCAACTCCGTGTGCCACTCATATGAAAACCCCACCCGTAGCAAAAAATAATAAAGATGTTAATTTGCCGAAAAGTTTAAATAACATCGTTAGGGATATTGCGTGAAATTGTGTAATTTTGCACTCTAATAATTAAAAACCAATAATCCTATCATAAATCAAAACTAATGTCTGACAAAAGAGTAATCAAAACGGCGCTGATCTCGGTGTTTCACAAAGACGGTCTTGACAACATTCTGAACATGCTTCATGCTCAGGAAGTCAAATTTCTTTCAACCGGTGGAACCAAGTCCTTCATCGAAAGCCTCGGCTTTCCCTGTGAAGCAGTTGAAGACCTGACATCATATCCCTCAATCCTTGGCGGACGCGTCAAAACTCTTCATCCGAAAGTGTTCGGCGGAATTCTCAACCGTCGCGAAAATGAAGGTGACCGCGATCAGATCAAACAGTATGAGATTCCCGAAATCGACTTAGTTATCGTTGATTTATATCCGTTTGAGGCAACCGTCGCTTCAGGCGCAGCCCACGACGACATCATTGAAAAAATCGACATAGGCGGCATCTCGCTCATCCGTGCCGGCGCGAAAAACTACCGCGACGTCATCATCGTTGCCTCTAAAGCCCAATATGCACCTCTTGCAGAACTCATCAGCCGCAACGGCGCTGTCTCGGACCTCGCCGAACGCCAGTTCTTCGCCAAGGAAGCATTCAAGGTTTCATCCGGCTACGACACCACGATCTTCAACTATTTCGACTCGCTCGACGCCGAAGCTCCGACAGCCATGCGCGAAGCCTACGACAACAAAATGCACCTCCGCTACGGAGAGAATCCCCATCAGAAAGGATCTTTCTTCGGCGATTTCTCCCGGATGTTCTCGCAGCTCCACGGCAAAGAAATCTCCTACAACAACCTCCTCGACATCGACGCTGCCGTCAGCCTGATCTCAGAATTTGAAGAACCGACATTCGGAATCCTCAAACACAACAACGCCTGCGGCATCGCAACGCGCCCGACCATGCTCGAAGCATGGACCGACGCCCTCGCCGGCGACCCCGTTTCTGCCTTCGGAGGAGTGCTCGTGGCCAACCGTGAAATCGACGCAGCGACCGCCGAACAGATCAACAAGATCTTCCTCGAAGTAATCATCGCCCCCTCCTACACAGAAGAGGCATTCGCAATACTTGCACAGAAGAAAAACCGAATCATCCTCCGCCAGAACGAAAAACTCTCGACGAAATACCAGTTCCGCAGCATCCTCAACGGTGCGCTACTGCAGGAACGCGACCTCAAAATCGAGACTCCCGCCGATCTGACCCCCGTCACCGAAGTGAAACCGGACGAAGCTCAGATCGCCGACCTCCTCTTTGCCAACAAAGTTGTCAAAAACAGCAAAAGCAACGCCATCGTTCTCGCTAAAAACAACATGCTTCTCGCCTCCGGAGTCGGACAGACTTCAAGAGTCGACGCCCTCAAGCAGGCAATTGCCAAAGCTCAGTCGTTCGGTTTCGACCTCAATGGCGCAGTAATGGCTTCCGACGCATTCTTCCCCTTCGCCGACTGCGTTGAGATCGCCCACAAAGCAGGAATCACATCTGTCATCCAGCCCGGCGGATCAATCCGTGACCAGGAAACAATCGACTATTGCAACGCCAACGGCATCGCAATGGTGACAACCGGAATCCGTCACTTCAAACACTAAATTTCCCCTCTGCATTCTCTCCTCCCTATTTCATCCACCAATAACAATTATGGGACTTTTTTCATTCAACAAAGAAATTGCTATTGACCTTGGAACGGCCAATACGATTATAATCCACAACGACAAGATTGTCATCGACGAACCCTCGATCGTGGCCATCGATGTCCGCACCGGCAAGCCTATTGCCGTCGGCAAGGACGCACAGCCGATGATGGGTAAGGAAAACGACAATATTCGCACCATACGCCCGCTCCGCCAGGGTGTGATCGCAGACTTCAACGCAGCCGAAATGATGATCCGCGGACTCGTCGGAAAAGCAAGCTCAAAGAGCCGCTGGTTCAGCCCCTCAATGAGAATGGTTGTCGGAATCCCGTCCGGATCTACAGAAGTCGAGATCCGCGCCGTACGCGACTCGTCGGAACACGCCGGTGGCCGTGACGTCTACATGCTCTACGAGCCCATGGCAGCAGCTCTCGGAATCGGAATCGACGTCCTCGCTCCGGAAGGAAACATGATCGTCGACATAGGCGGCGGCACAACCGAAATAGCCGTCATCTCGCTCGGAGGCATCGTCTCCAACAAGAGCATCCAGATCGCCGGCGACAACCTGACCGACGACATCCAGGAACACATGCGCCGCGTCCACAACGTCCGCGTCGGCGAGCGAACCGCCGAGCTGATCAAAATGAACGTCGGCTCAGCTCTGACCGAACTCGACAACCCGCCGCAGGACTACATCGTACATGGTCCGAACGTGATGACAGCTCTTCCGATGGAAGTCCCCGTGTCATATCAGGAAATCTCCCACTGTATCGAACGCACGATCTCAAAGATCGAGACAGCCGTACTCGGAGCGCTGGAAATGACGCCGCCCGAACTCTATGCCGACATCGTCAAAAACGGCATCTATCTCGCAGGTGGAGGCGCATTGCTCCGTGGTCTTGACAAACGCTTGACCGACAAAATCGGAATTCAGTTCCACGTTGCCGAAGATCCGCTGCTCGCTGTTGCGAAAGGAACTGGTGTCGCGCTGAAGAACATCGACAAATTCTCATTCCTCATCCGCTGATATTCTTCCTCACGCGCCCACTGACAGAGTGACGCAATCCGAAGAAAGGCTTGTTCCGTATCGCAACGGATACGGAATTATCTTAAGAGAATGTTTGGGTTTAACACGGATCAACAAATAAGAGTTAAACCAGACATTCTCTGAGACGCAAAAGACTGCAACCCGAATCCAACCGATCGATTCAGCCTACCATCCCCTGTCGGGCTCGTCCGGCAGCCATTCCGCCAGATCCGTCCTTAGTCATTCCGTCAGCCCATAAGGCCAGCGGAACGACAAACCGGCAGATACTCATTCCCCGACATCCCCGGCCGGTCTCCGGCCGTCTGTCGTTTCCTGCACTTGCCGTCCTTAACCCTCAAGAGATCTCAATTAGAGAACGTGAACACGCTGCTATATTTCTTACTTAAGGCCCGACCGTGGATTCTTTTCGCGGCTTATACCATCATAGGTTGCGTATTGCTTTTCAACAGCAACCCCTATCAACAGTCGATCTATCTGACCTCCGCCAACTCTTTTAGCACACAGGTCTACAATGCGGCAAACGGAGTCACTTCCTATTTCAACCTGCGTAACATCAACGAAGACCTTCAGCGACGAAACCGCGACCTCGAGCTTGAAGTGCTGTCGCTGAAACAGCAGCTTGTCGACTTCCGCGACATGGAATATGCAATCAGCCATCCGGTCGATTCAGTCCTGCAGCGCTACGACTTTGTCCTTGCCCACGTCATCAACAACAGCGTCCACCGCCCCCGCAACTACATAACAATCCAAAAAGGTTCGCTCGACGGAATCCGGCCGGACATGGGCGTTGTGGACCAGAACGGGATTGTCGGCAAAATCAACGTCGTCGGACCTCACTCCGCAAGAATCATATCGCTGCTCAATGACAACTTCCGTGTCTCCTGCAAAATCAAAAAGACCAACAGCGTCGGATCTCTCGTCTGGAAACACTCGGACTATACCGAAGCCATCATTGAAGAGATCCCGCGGCACGCAACCTATGCCAAAGGCGACACAATCATAACCTCAGGCTATTCAACAAGCTTCCCCGAAGGAATCCCCGTTGGAGTCGTCGTCGGCGAAATGAAGGACCACGACGACAACTACCTTACACTTCGCGTGAAGCTATTCACGGATTTTTCCAAACTTTCGACCGTTCGCGTCATCGTCGACAACATGGCTGACGAACTGAAGGCTCTTGAAAACGAAAGCAGCAAAACGGAGAATCCCGACACAAACCTATAACAGCTGACAATACAGCCCATGACAAAGTCCTCACTTCAAATGCTTGCCATCTCGCTTGTGCTTCTTCTCGTGCAGGTTGTTGTGCTCAACCGGATCTGCCTTTTCGGGATGGCCGTGCCCTTTGCATTTATCTATATTATACTCCGCCTTCCGCTCACCATGTCAAAAGAATGGCTCTTCACCATAGCCTTTACGATCGGACTGACTGTCGATGTCTTCTCAGACACCGGCGGAATCAATACAATCGGATGTCTATCGATCGCCGCTCTGCGACGCCCGATCCTCCACCTCTATTTCCCGCGCGAAGATGAACTGACCGACCCGTTTCCGAGCATCCACTCCCTCGGAATGCTGACCTACTTCAAATACACCCTGAGCATCACGGCAATCTTCTGCATAATCGTATTTCTTCTCGAGGATCTTTCGTTTTTCAGAATCTGGCATCTGGTCGAATGCATCCTGACCAGCACAATTCTGACGACAGCGCTTCTGATCGGCATTGACAGCCTAACTCTCCCCAGACATGAGAAAAGACTATAATCTTGAAAAAAGAAAATACGTAATCGGCGGCTTCATTGCCATTATAGTTGTCATCTATCTGCTTCGACTCTTCGACCTTCAGGTTCTCGACAACCGCTACAAGGACGACGCCGACTCAAATGCATTTCTCCGGAAATCAATCTATCCTTCGCGAGGCGTGATCTACGACCGCAACGGCAACGTCGTGGTCTACAACCGCCCTGCCTACGACATTATGGTCATTCCCCGCGACATACAGCCCTTCGACACCATCGACTTCTGCAACACGCTCGGAATCACGCGCGACCAGCTGATCGACCGCTTTGCCGAGATGAAAGACAAAAGCAAGAACCCCGGCTACTCATCCTACTCCCCGCAGACCCTGATAACCCACCTCGACGCAGCCGACTACGGTCGAATGCAGGAAAAAATGTACCGTTTCCCCGGATTCTACATCCAGAAACGTATTCTCCGCGAATACAACTACCACTGCGGGGCAAACATTCTCGGAAACATCCGCGAAGTCTCGCCGGAAGATATAAAGCGCGACCCCTATTACCGCCGCGGTGACTACACCGGCGACCTCGGCGTCGAAAAAAGCTATGAAAACTTCCTCCGTGGCGTCAAAGGCGAAGAAATACTCATCCGCGACGCTCTCGGACAGATCCATGGCCACTACGATGACGGCGCACACGACAAAAAAGCCATCTCCGGACGAAATCTCAAACTCGGAATCGACATTGAGCTACAGGAATATGCCGAACGCCTCATGACCGGAAAAATCGGCGCTGTCGTGGCGATCGAACCGGCAACCGGCGAAGTCCTTGCGCTCGTGACAAGCCCGACCTACGATCCGGCCATGCTCGTCGGTCGCGACCGCGGCAAAAACTACAAAGCCCTGCGCGACAACCCCCACAAACCGCTCCTCGACCGCTCGATCCAAGGAGCCTATCCCCCCGGATCGACATTCAAACCCGGACAAGGGCTCATACTGCTCCAGGAAGGGATAATAACCCTCGGCACAGTATTCCCGTGCAGCAGGGGCTATGTCAATTCAGGTCTGCGCGTAGGCTGCCACGGACACGCATCACCGATCGCGCTCAAGCCAGCCCTACAGACCTCTTGCAATGCCTATTTCTGCTGGGGTCTTAAAGCAATGCTTGAACGCAAGCGCCAGTACGGATCCACCGCCAAAGCCTTCGAAGTCTGGAAGACCCACCTTGTCGAACTCGGCTACGGCTACAAACTCGGAATCGACATTCCCGGCGAGAGCCGCGGCTTCCTTCCCAACGCAAAATTCTATGACAAAATCTACGGCGAAGACAAATGGTCGGCCAACTCGATCATCTCCGTCTCGATCGGACAGGGCGAAATCATGGCCACACCACTCCAGATCTGCAACCTCGGCGCCACTATAGCCAATCGCGGTTGGTTCGTGACTCCCCACGTAGTCAAGGAAATCGAAGACACCGTACTCGCCCGGCAGTATGTCGACAAGCGCACACCCAACATCAACCGCGCCCACTTCGAATCCGTTGCCGAAGGAATGAGAATGGCGGTCACCGGAGGAACATGTAAACTGGCCAACCTGCCCGACATCGAAGTCTGCGGAAAAACGGGAACCGCCCAGAACCCCCACGGCCGCGACCACTCCGTCTTCATGGGCTTTGCCCCCTACCACGATCCGAAAATCGCCGTCTGCGTCTACGTCGAAAACGCCGGATTCGGAGCCACCTTCGGAGTCCCGATCGGAAGTCTCGTGATTGAGAAATACCTCAAGGGCGAAATCTCTGAATCGAGAAAATATATTGAAGAACGAATGTTGCATACATCTACCATACAAACCAATGCGTCAAAGAGAAAATAATCTGTCGGTTTTCAGCCAGGTCGACTGGTTCACCATAGCGCTCTACGTCCTGCTGGTCATCGCAGGAGTCTTCAGCATCTATGCGGCAAGCTACGACTTCGACAACGCAAGCCTGCTTGATCCCGACGAATTCTCAGGAAAACAGATCCGATGGATCATTTTTTCCATTGCTTTGAGCGTCGTCATCCTCCTGTTCGACTCCCACGTTTTCGAAACATATGCCATCCCGATCTACCTTGCCATAATCTTTGTCATGCTCGTCACTATTTTTGTGGCGCCGGACATCAAAGGGTCCCACTCATGGCTTGTCATCGGACCACTGCGCTTCCAGCCCGCTGAATTCGGAAAATTCGCCACCGCACTCGCCCTTGCGAAGCTCTTCAACTCCTACAACTTCAAGCTCAACGCATCTCCGAAAAACTTCGGACTCGCACTCGCAATCATCTTCGTCCCGATCCTTCTGATCATCGCCCAGAACGAAACCGGATCCGCACTCTCCTACCTCGCACTGTTTTTCGTTCTCTACCGCGAGGGCATGAGCGGCATGATCCTGCTCGCCGCCCTCAGTGCCGTGACATTTTTCGTCGTAGCCGTCAAATACACCGAGACCCTACTCCTCGGGATTCCGCTCGGAGAAGCCATTGTATTCATGCTAATCATGGCACTGATGGTCGCGATCGTCGCAATATATTGCCGCGCCATCGAAGTCGCGCGCAATCTCCTTGGATGGTTCGCCGGCACAGGGCTGCTCGTCGGACTTCTCTCCCTGTGCGGCATTGAAGTGCCCGGAATGGTCTACTTCCTCACAGTCATCCTTATCGCATGCCTTTACATGGCCCTCCACTTCCTGAGGCTGCGCAACCCACGCCTCCTCGCAACCATAATAGCCTGCGTCGTCTCGATCATCTTCCTATTCTCGGTCAACTACGCATTCAACAGCATCCTCAAGCCCCATCAGCGACAGCGAATCAACGTCGCACTCGGAATCTCCGACGACCCACTCGCCGCCGGCTACAACGTCAACCAGTCGAAAATTGCCATCGGCTCCGGTGGTGTCTTCGGAAAAGGTTTTCTCAACGGGACACAGACCAAGCTCAAATATGTCCCGGAACAGCACACCGATTTCATCTACTGCACAATCGGCGAAGAACAAGGCTTCGTCGGCGCGAGCGCCGTCCTGTTTCTCTTCCTGATACTGATCCTGCGAATCATGCACCTCGCCGAACGACAGCCGACCGCCTTCGGCCGCGTCTACGGCTACTGCGTCGCCTCCTACCTCATCTTCCATCTCGCCATCAACACCGGAATGGTAATCGGACTATGTCCCGTAATCGGAATTCCACTCCCGTTCTTCAGCTACGGAGGCTCGTCGCTATGGAGTTTTACAATCCTGCTGTTCATTCTTTTGCGACTCGACGCCGCAAGAAAAGAGCATCATTCATTCCGTTAAACCGCAAGACCTGACCGTAATTTATATAACCATTCTTTTGTTGACATCAGATGCATTTTGTAACTTTGTGAAATGTTGGAGCATTTGGCCTACATAATTTTCTCCGGATTCATTATCGGAGTCTTCATCAGCGCGCCTATGGGACCCATAGGAATGCTGGTCATTCAGCGTACACTCAGCAAAGGGCGAACAGCCGCCCTCTACACAGGCGTCGGCGCTGCACTCTCCGACCTGCTATATTGTCTTCTTTCCGGCCTCGGCCTGTCTCTCGTGACAGACTTCATCGAATCAAACAAAGCGATCCTGCAGATTGTCGGATCCTTAGTGCTGATAATCTACGGAATATACCTCTTCCGCAACAACCCGACGCAAACTATTCCGAGACCGGCAGAAACTCCGACAAACTATTGGCGCGACTTCGCGACCGGATTCCTGTTCACCTTCTCCAACCCTCTGATTCTGTTCTTCATTATCGGACTCTTCGCCAGGTTCAACTTCATGGACTCGAACTATGTCTACTACCACTACATCGCCGGCTATCTCGCAATAATTGCCGGAGCTTTGACCTGGTGGTTCCTGATAACATATTTTGTCGACAAAGTACGCGGACGTTTCAACATGCGGACACTATGGGTGCTCAATCGTGCCATCGCTGGAGTGCTCATCGGAATGGCTCTCTTCGGAACAGTCCACGCAATCCAGAATCTCGTACCCTAACCTACTCATATCAATCTCCCCATGTCAGACAACAGGCCCTCACTCTCTGTCCCGTTCATCCCCGAACTCGACAACCTTTCAAAAGATGAAATAATCAGCCGTCTGGAAGAAGCCGGCGCGAGACGGACAATCGACTGCCTCAACTGGAAAGAGCAGTTCCCCTACCGCCCTCTCACTACTATCGCCGTAGCCCATTCCGGCAACTTCATTTACATCGACTTCTTTGTCAGATGCAACTATCTGCGCGCCGTAAACTTCGAAAACAACTCATCTGTCCATCAGGACTCATGCGTCGAATTCTTCGTATGCCCCGACGGCAACCTCCCATACTATAACTTCGAATTCAACTGCATCGGGACAGCCCACGCCGCCTGCCGTCAGGACAGACATTCCGGCCGACAGCTGACCGACGCCCAGCTCGACTCAATCAAACGCTTCCCCTCTTGCGGGACACGCCCCTTCCAGGAACTCGAAGGGCTCTTCTCGTGGAATCTTCTCGTTGCCATCCCGCTTGAGTTGATGAACCTCAGATTCGACGGATCACCCATCGAAATGACCGGCAACTTCTACAAATGCGCCGACCTGACTGACGCGCCCCACTTCCTCAGCTGGTCTCCGATTTCAACACCCGAGCCAGACTTCCACCGCCCCGAATTCTTCGGACGCATAACACTCGAAGGACCGACCGCCGGATAACACCAAGCCGATTCACGATTCACGCTTCACGCGCCATCGCCCGGTTGACCAAGTTTTCAGAATGAAATTAAAAAAAATCGCGAAATAATTTGGCCAATAAAAAAAATCGCCTTAATTTTGCAACATCAATTCAGCAGAATTGAAAAAAGGCGATTTAGTGTAGAGGCCTAGCACGCCACCCTCTCACGGTGGAGACCCGGGTTCGAGTCCCGGATTCGCTACAGATCCAACGCAGAGAAGCTGTGTCAATTACTTTGACGCAGCTTCTTTCTTTATACCCCGATCCGCATCATCCCCCCTGCCGTCCTCTAAAGTCTGGATCAGCTGCAAAAGATCAGACAGCAGACGGCAACGAAATCATTTTGAACGCCGGAACATAGCCTTCACACGCGCAATGCCTGCCGAACCAAGAATTATCAGCGCTCCATACTGAAACGTTTTGGCCGCCCCGAAAAACACAACCCACAACACACTCTTCGCAGCCGCAGAAATCGGCAAAAGAACCTGAGCAAACGAAACGACATAGCAGACTGCACACAGAACCGCAACAACCAGCCCCGTACGAAACGACAACTGCGTCAGCCACCCCCTGAAACGGCTGAACATCATCTCTTCTCAGTCTGACGCATTGCCTTCATCGGACAGTTTCTCACACACTTCCCACATTCTATGCAAAGACTATGGTCGACGACAGGAAAACCATCCGCATTCTGCGAAATAGCCCCGACGGGACACACTTTTATCAACGGACATACATGATTGTGAGGACATAAATTTCGATCTACTTGTATCATATTCTTGCTATTTTTCGGCAAAGATAACACAACATCCCTATCCTACAAAATAGATTTTATCTATATTTGCATCTAAAAAACAGAACACAGCCATTCCCACTATGACACTACAGCAGATTGAATACATCGTGGCAGTCGACCGCTACCGCCATTTCGCAAAAGCCGCCGAATCGTGCGGAGTCTCACAGTCGACCCTGTCGTCGCTCATTCAGAAACTTGAATCCGAACTCGACATAACCATATTCGACCGCAACCACCATCCCGTAAAACCGACAGCAATAGGAGAAGAAATAATCGGCCGGGCAAAAACAGTCCTGTTCAGCGCAGCACAGGTCAGAGAACTCGTCGCCACACGAAAAGGAGAATCCGTCGGAAAAATATCGCTCGGCATCACATCGACAGTCGCACCCTACATCCTGCCGAAACTATTCCGCTACATCTCGGAAAACCACCCGGACATCCGGCTGCACATCGAAGAAACACGCGTATCGGCCATCGTGCGGCAACTCGAACGCGGAGAAATCGACGTCGCACTGCTCGCCACACCCGTAAACAACTCCGATCTGCTCGAAATACCCCTCTACCGCGAAAGGCTTCTGGCCTACGTCTCTCCCGACGAACCCCTCCACGGCTCAGACAGTCTGTCCGTCGGCCGGCTTCCTGTCGAAACCGCATGGGTGCTCCGCGAAGGTTATTGCCCCGACCGCAAGGTATTCCCATTCTGCACCCACAGAACAGACCGGCAGGCCGTCTATGAAGCCGGAAGCGTCGAAACCCTCATAAAGATCGTTGATGAAAACGGTGGCTATGCAATAATTCCGGAGCTCCACATCCCCCTGCTGCAGAAAAGCCAGCAAGCCAACCTCAGGAACCTGACCGATCCGGAACCCTCCCGCGAAATAGCCTTTGTTGTCCATCGAAACTTCGTTCGCGAACGGCTCCTGAACATTCTTGCCGGCGCCATCAGGACAATCATACCGCCCGCCATGTTGAACCGGCGGCTCGAAAAATATCCGATAACACTGTGATTGACAAAACAGATCGCTGCATCGATTTTATGGTTTGCCCGGACAGCCGCAATTGAATAACTTTGCTCCCGAAAACCAAAAACCGACGAATTGATTATCTCTATGGCAAAAAAACAGTTTTTTCGTTCAATCCCCCGGAAAGGATTCCCATTGTACTGGCTGCTGCTCGCCTACCTCATCATAGGCTACTTCTATCCCGCAATCGGATTTATCGCCCTGATCTGCATGATCGCACCCGTAGCGTTTGCCGTCAGAAAGGGGCGGTGGTGGTGCGGCAACGCCTGTCCGCGCGGAAGCTTCTACGACCGGATACTGGCAAAATACTCCCCTAACAGAAAAATCCCGGCATTTCTGCGGACAACCGGATTCCGCACTTTCATGGTACTGTTCATCTTCACCATGTTCGGCATCCAGATGTATCACGCATGGGGCGACTGGAACCAGATGGGAAAGGTGTTCTGGACAATCATCCTGATCACAACGATCGTAGGCGTGACCCTCTCGTTCTTCTACGCCCCGCGCACATGGTGCTCATTCTGCCCTATGGGGACTCTGTCGTCATGGGTCAGTCCCCGAAGCGGCAGTCTGCCCGCCGGCTACCGACGCATAACCGTCGGTGAAAAATGCACCACAAAATGCAAGCTATGCTCCGCCGTGTGTCCCATGCAGCTCAAGCCCTATGAAAGCAGAAACAGTAAAGACGGATTTCTCCACCCCGACTGCATCAAATGTGGCAACTGCGTCAAAGGGTGCCCCCTGAAAGTCCCCGAAATGAGGCCGACCGAAGCCTGATAACCCTCAGCCCCACCAGACCTCCAAAGACACAGAACCCCATTCCGTGTCTTTGGAGCGTTTCGTCAACATCTCAGAGTGCAGTCCGGGCAGTCCGCCTGCACGTGGACTCGCCGTTATGCCAGAGACTTTTACTTCTGAATCGTATCTGAATTCTGGTTATAAGCTTTGGCTACACATTTCCACTCTCCGCCAATCTTAAGAAGCAGGAGGAAATCGGTGAAATCTATTCTTCCGCCCCACCCCTCTTCAAGCACACGGACCACAGCAACGGTCTCCTCGACCGCAAGCACATCGATTCGGGCTTTGAAATTTCCCCCGGCACCGACAGTGTCAACATTTTGGTAAAACTGTTCGATCGAGCCATGCTCCAACACACCGTCAAGAATGCCGAACAAAACAGCATCGTCAGTAAAAAGGCTCTTTGCATACCTGCTGTCACCTTCGGCAACACTGCGCACGAATTTCTCGGCAGCCTTGGCCACAGCCTCATATTCTTTGATATTGTCTCTCATGTTGAAAGTTTATTGATTTGAATTTCTTACGGCAAAATTACTATTGCTGCACCACCGAAACAAGTACCGAAAAATTTTTCATATACCGAATAATTTTTCGGTATCCTGATTTACAGCAACATTCACTAACTTTGCAACATAAACATAACCAATATGACACATGGCATACGAAAAGAAAATACCCGTTGACCTCAACTGCCCGCTGAGATTGACAATGAGCCTCATCGAATCGAAATGGAAATCGTGTATTCTCGACGAGCTGCGTTCCGGAAATCCCATGCGCCCGAGCGGCATCCACAAATGCCTGCCTGAGGCAGCACCCCGCGTGCTTGACATCCAGCTCAAGGAAATGGTCGAAGATGGTCTGGTCGCCAAGACCATTTATCCGGAACTCCCTCCCCGGTCTGAATACCGGATCACGGAGCTTGGCAAATCCCTGTTGCCAATAATCGACCAGATGCTCCAGTGGGGCGAGGAGCATTTTGACATTTTCGAAAAAAAATATTCGGGAACAGGATCTAAAACTTTATAGGGCGAAAAAAAATGTCATACGCCATAAATCACGTATAATCATTTTGCTCTATCTATCGTTGACCATCAAACAGGCACCGTTTGCCAATAGGACTAAACTTTTGCTTCCCAGGACGTCTTATCTATAGTAACTGATAAGTGAAAGCTAAAATGAGAATCAAAAATTTACTAAGTGGCATTACCGTTGGTTTATGCCTTTTCTCTTTAAGTATTCCGATGACTGGCTGTGCCCAGAGATACGATAAGCAATCATCCAGGAAAACTATGGGCGTGGATTCAAGCAAGAAGCGTGACAAAGGGCGTCCCGGAGGGCCTCAATTAGGCACTCCTGGTGGAGGTCCGGTTATTGATAAGAGTGGCGACGCCACATTGCAATCAATGATAAAGAATGAATTGCCGGACTTTAAGCAATTGGAATATACCGATCCCGAGACTGGGAAATCAATGAAGTATAATCTGTACTCCCCCAAAACACTTGAAGATGGAAAGTCTTATCCGCTTGTTCTGTTCATGGCAGACGCAAGTACGCCCGGCGCGGATGCGACCCGTCCGCTGACACAAGGGTACGGGGCATTGGTGTGGGCTACCGACCAGTGGCAGGCTGAACATCCATGTTACGTGCTTGTCCCGCAATATTCCGGTGTCGCGGTTAATGACGCTTACGAGCATACTGATGAAGTTGACATGGTGGCGCGACTCGTACGGGAAATCGCTAAAGGACATCAGGTTGATGCGAACAGACTCTATACCACTGGCCAGTCTATGGGCGGCATGATTTCAATGTACTATAATTCTGCCTATACTGACTTGTTTGCAGCCTCGATTTTCGTGGATTGCCATTGGGACAGTGCAACATTCCCCGAACTCGTAAAGCATAAATTCGTATTCATTACAGCCGGTAAAGCCGGAACTTTCGACGCACTTGAAAAAGCAGCTGATAATGCCGGCATAAAATATGAATATACTGATTTCAGCGCTAAACTGCCCCAGGCTGAACAAGATGCGCTTGCAACTGCTGTACTTGCCAAAGGTGCGCCGATTACGATAATCAATTTCACTTCAAAATCAGTTCTGCCTGCCGACGGCAGAGGCAGTGAACACATGTATTCATTTGATTACGCGTATCGTCTTACTCCGGTGAGAGAATGGCTTTTCAAACAGAGCAAATAAAGTTTTTAAGGTAATATGATTGTTTATACAAAGGGAGAAACAACAAATAGTTCTCCCTTTGTTTATACATAAAAACCGACCTGTTTTTAAGTGTCACGTATATATATACATTGAGATATGTCTATTAATAAATTTTTCTTCCCCACTATCCTTTCTGCCCTCATTGTTGGATGTGCCATGCCACTACAGGCAAACGACTGCGACAAACTACTCTTTGCCCCGGCTGTCTCGAAGCAGGTTGTCCTGACAATGCCTTCAAGAGAGAATGTAGCATACACCGCCTACGAAAATATCTTTTATGTTGCCAACATTGAAAATTCAACGTATCAGACTCTCAACATCTATGTGCCGGAAACTCTCAACAGAGGAGACTCGACTCCCATATTTCTCCGCACCTATATAGGGGGCTATATGGCAACCACGGCAAAATCCCCGTCCGCATCTGATGCAACCGGCAGAGCGTTGAAAGATGGATATGTGGTCTGTATTCCCGGCTCCAGAGGTGCGAATTCTACAGTATCCCGCAACGGAAAGACCATTTATACCGGCACAGCCCCGAATGGGCTACTCGACATCAAAGCCGCAATCCGTTATCTTCGATACAACGATGCATTGATTCCTGGCACGGCCGAACGTATCATCATTGACGGCACAAGTGCTGGAGGAGCAATGTCGGCATTGGTGGGTACGACAGGTGACCGCCCTGAATTTGACGAGTATCTGAGTAAAATGGGCGCTGCTCCGACCTCTGACAAGGTATTCGCGTCGGTATGCTACTGCCCTATAACCGACCTCAACCATGCGGATATGGAATATGAATGGCTATACGGCTGTACCAACAACGGTGTCAGACATCTCGATGCAGAACAAATAATAATTTCAAATGAATTGGCTGCAGAGTGTCCTGCATACATCAATTCACTCAAACTCACGGATGAGTCAGATAATCTTATCACATCAGATAATTATAAGGAATATCTTAAAACATTTCTCATTGCGTCGGCCCACAAGGCTCTTGAAGAGGGATGTGAGATCCCGGATACAATCGGGATCATAAGATTTGCCGAAAAACCGGATTTCGGAGGCTTTCCGGCAAGAGATGGAAACGGCGACGGCAGAGGAGCCCCCTCATTCGGACCGGCAGGAATGCGCCCGGCGTTCAACAATAAAACTGACTATGTCACAGATATTGACCTTGACAAATATTTGAGCTACGTGGCAAGTGTGACACCTCTTAAGACTCCTCCCGCATTTGACCAATATGGAGTGCTGATCGACATTCCGACCCCCGAAAACAAAGTATTCGGAAATGCCGAAGGCACACCTTCAAATTTCACCGAATTCAGTCTGCGTCACCGACTTCATGACAACCGTGCGACACTTGGGAAAGATCTGATGAACCGCATCTTCATAATGAATCCGATGAATTTCATTTCAGAAAATGCTACTTCAGTTGCTCCACATTGGTTTATCCGTCATGGAGCAAAAGACAGAGACACATCATTCCTTGTGCCAATAAATCTTGCCACCAGACTGAAAAATTCAGGATTTGATGTCAATTTCTTCCTGCCTTGGAACAGACCTCATAGTGGAGATTACAATCTTGACGATCTTTTCGGATGGATTGACAGCATAACAAAGAAATGATGGATACAAAACTGTCACTGAATAAATATATCGCAGTCATCGCCATACTCTTGGTATTGGTGATGACTGTGCTTGATGTTACGTTGGTGAACGTTGCATTGCCTGTCATGGCTGAAAAATTCAGAGTGTCGGACTCGAATGCTGTATGGATTATCACGATCTATCAGCTTACGATAACCATGCTGTTGTTACCTCTTTCTTCTGTTGGCGATCTATTTAGCTACAGGCGTAACTTCCTTATCGGCGTCGTCGTATTTACCATTGCCTCCGCCCTATGTGCTGCATCCGATAGTTTTACTATCATTCTTTTATCACGGACGCTGCAGGGCTTCGGAGCCGCTTGTGTAATGAGTGTCAACATTGCTCTTACACGTCTCATTTATCCACGCCACATTCTTGGAAGAGGTCTTGCGCTTAATGCGATGGTTATTGCCATTGCCACCGCTGCAGGACCCACTATTGCCGGATGTATTCTTTCTGTGGCTTCATGGCATTGGCTGTTTCTTATAAATGTACCCTTCGGAATAGTAGCATTCTTTATCGGAAAGAAACTGCTGCCTCAAAACCCGGTGAAAACAAACAAACCCAAATTTGATTGGATAAGCGGAATAGAAAACACTATCGTTTTCGGCTTAATCTTCTACGCATTGGGGAGCTTTGCACGAAAAGGCGATTTAGTAGTCAACTCAATTATTCTGAGTGTGGGCCTTACAGTCGGAATATTCTATGTACGACGCCAATTAAACAAGAAGCCCCCCATGCTCCCGGTCGATTTATTCAGAATAAAACTCTATTCCCAGAGTATAGCCACTTCCGTATGCTCGTTCATTGCCCAGAACCTCGCAATGATTTCGCTCCCTTTTCTGTTTTTCAACATTATGGGATTCAGCGAAATCTCTACTGGCTTGTTAATGACCCCCTGGCCACTTGCCACAATGATTGTGTCGCCTATCGCGGCAAGATTTGTCGAAAAGCACAATCCAGGTATTACTGCGGCTATGGGCATGGGCGTGTATGCTATAGGAATAATACTCCTGCTTTGCCTTCCTGCGGTCGGAGTGACTGGATTCGATATTGCGTGGAGAATGTCGTTATGCGGAGTCGGTTTCGGTATGTTTCAGACACCAAACAATATTATCATGGTAATAGCCACTCCGGTCCAACGTACCGGAGGAGCTGGAGGGATGCAGAGCGCGGCTCGTCTGGTAGGACAAACTCTCGGAGCTACTGCGGTAACATTGATTTTTGCAATCTTACCTCAGAACACGTCAGTGAGTACATGTCTATATGCAGCTTTAGGAACATCGCTTTTAGCCGGTATCCTAAGCGCGACACGAGCAGGCAGACTTCAGTCGGAGCATTCATGAATTATGCTTCTTATCAGTAGGATGGCGATGAACGAGCATACTGTCATTACCATATATGTTGAAATCTGTATGGTTCCCAGTCCGACCAATGGAGTTACAATGCCGCCGAATAAAAACCCTGCGGCTCCAACAATTGCCGATGCCCAACCGATTTTAGACTTCCCCTCGGTCATTGCAAGCGTTGTCGAAGATGTGAACACCATCCCTACGGAAAACAGCATGACAAATACGAGTATCTCATACCCCCAGAAGCCGAATCCAAGATTATAGTTGCATAATTGCAGCATTGAGCAGCCAAACATACCGGCACATCCGATATATGTGGCATTTGTGATCTGCTTGAGTTTAAGCGATAGTATCGAGCCACTGCCTATTCCCATAGAGTTGATTCCAAACAATATTCCAAACATTAGTTCCGACAGTCCGAAATCGTTTTGGAGAATGAACGATGCAGAAGATATGTAACCGAACAGGACTGCATTTGCCATACCGAAAATCAACACATAGCGCACATAGGCCGAGTTCTTAAACAGTATCCCCGCCTGCATAAAAAGACTTGTCAGACTGCCTGCATAATATTTTTCAGATGTATGCGATTCGCGGAAAGGTATCGAAACGACATATAGGAGTACTCCTATTGCAAGAAGAACACAAAAGATGCCCTTCCAACCGATTGTCTCAGAAAACAATCCGCCAATAACAGGCGCAATCACCGGTGCAATACCATTGATTGCTCCAATAATCGCCAATGATTTTGCCAACTCGCGACCACTGTAACAGTCGGTTGCAACGGAACGCGACAGCACAACACCTCCGGCTCCACCCAGCCCTTGAAAAAAACGACAGACATTCAATACTTCTATAGTCGGGGAGAAGACACTTGCCGCTGTGGCAATTATGAATAAGACAAGAGCGCTTTTAAGAAGCGGTTTCCTTCCCCACTTATCACTTAGCGGTCCAAAGATAAGCTGTCCGACAGCCAACCCTAATATACACGCTGCCAGACTCATCTGAACGGCCGACGCGGTCGTCTGAAATTCATCTGTCATTACCGGCAATGCCGGAAGATACATATCTGTAACAAGCGGCGGAAATGCCGCCAATGCACCCAGCAGGAGATAAAGATAAACAAGATACTTCTTACTAAATTGTTGTTTCATTATGCTATTCTGTTTAGAAATTGTTTGATAACAAGAATCCAGCCATGCAGCGTCAGGAATCCTATTTTAACATTACACATTCTTCACAAGTCACATTCAGAGGTTGAAAAGGCTGTTTCGCATTTGTTGTTCAAACAACCTCTTAAAAAATAAAAGCCTGTTGAAAGAATCAACAAGCTCTTATTACTCGATTGTTAAAATCCGGTGGCTTTCTCAGGATGCAAAGTTAATCAGTTTTTATCAATCTTTGCGTTTTTCTTCGGATGGCGAAGATGTTTTATCCAGATATAGTAGCCAGTCAGCGGAAGAGATGCTCCAAGTAGTGCGCCCAACAGCCACAGAATTCTTGTCAGCATTCCACCCCAACTCCCGGTGTGTACTGCATATATCCAGCCGCGAAGTTTGTCTGCCGGAACAGAGTCGGCATATTTTGAGACAGGATTTACCTCGCCGGATCTGCGATTGAACTCATACTTGTCTGATGCACGCCCGTTGCCAGTAACGCCTAATGTGACAGATGCGGTTTCTGGCCCTACAGTAATCTGAGGTGCATCGGGGTTTTGGGATTTCAACTTGTCATAAACCTGTTGCCAACGCCCAAACTCGGAATGATGGCGGCGACCTTCGCCTCGGCCCTCGCCATGTTCTCCACGGCGTCCGCCTCTGTGATCGCCGCGACCTTCACTATCGCGACCGCCATTGCCGCGACCGCTTTCCACAGATTTTTCATTTGTTGAAGCTCCGAAATTTCGTGGTGTATGATCAACGCCGCACACTGCATAAAACGCAGTACGATACCAGTTGAATGACCATGTAAGTCCGGTCAAAGACATTGCAAGCACGAATACGAGTGCATACATGCCTCCTGCAACATGTAGACTTTTCCAGAGACCACGCCAACCGTCCTTGAAAGAAACAGACATACTGCGCCGGAAATTCTTATGTGCGCGGGGCCACCATATAATAACTCCTGTTACCAGAGCAATCACGAATATTAGCGTAGATATACCGACAAGGAGTTTCCCGACCTTTACGCCATCACTGTGCGGATTTGCGCTGTCAAGAAGCCAACGATGGAGCTTGAACATCGTCGAGAAGAAACCTATGCGCTCATATTTACCTGTAATCTGACCGGAATACTGATCAATGAACAGAGAGGCTCTCCGAGGCTTGGAAAGATTTACCTGATAAGTACGGTCCCTGTCGGCGTACACCGTTACCCCAGTGATTGAGACAGAATCCGGCAGTGTGGCTTTAACCGTTTCCATAAGCTCTCCCAAAGGGAGCGGTTCACCTTCGGATGAGATTACATAGTAAACATCGCTTTTAACGCTACGGGTTATTTCCGGCTCGAAAATAAGCATCGCCCCCGAGAAACACACCAGAGTGATTATTATTCCGAACGGAACGGAAAGCCATAGATGGATTTTGCGAAATAGATTCATGACCCGTTATTTTGAGGTTTCCAGAAATCCGATAGCGGTTATATCAGAAGCGCCCTCAACAACAACACCCTTGCTTGCCTGGGCTGTGGCGGGGTTTATTCTATATATCGTGGGATAACCGTTTTCCACATTTACCGGAATATATACGTTTCCGTTCTGAGTGAATACAGTCTTACCCAACGATGTGATGTTTGAAGGCAGTCCGCTGACGTAGGTCAGCTTTTTTGAAGTCGCGTCAAAGATTGCAAGGTCTGTTCCGGCAAAACCGCTCTGTGAAAAGGGTCGGTCATACATGACCATGAGAAAATAGTTGCCTCCTGCAGGCCAGCAGCGCATGAACGATTTGCCGTCGGCCTGTGATTCGATATCGCAGTAATAGTCATCGAACTGTTTGCTGCCAGCCGGTATGCGGCATACTCCGGCATTGTGTTTTGTTCTCTGAAGAGGGTCGGTCATGGTTTTGGAATATGAAGGAGAGAACACGTAAATATCTCCATTTTCCGCTGCCCAGATAGTCTGATAATACTGCGACCTGAAGCGACCTGCCGGAGAGCTGATGCGGTCGGTTTTTACAAGCGTGGGGTGCAGAAAGTCATCATTGTCGTAAATTGCCACCCAGCACTCGTCAGGATACTGTGTGCCGACGAGTTCACCGGCTTTATACGAGCCGGATCCTGACCCACCGGCTTCGGCATGCACCAGATGCTCAAATCCTTTACGGATCCACTTGCCGTTGTCGTAGGCTGCACCATACTGGCTAAGACCCATCGGGATCGCACCGCAATAAAGGCGTGAGCCGCTTTGCTCCGCACCGGCGAGAGTCACATACTCGCCGTTCCCGAGGAAATTCTCCATCAGATATGGGTGTTCGGCCGTTGCATGATTGGTAGAGGATGTCTCGTTCACGACATCAAGATAGGTCACGTTGAGCATCTTGGCATGATACCCGTTTCCATCAACCACATCGGCAGACTCTCCTGTCGCCATTGTCAGAATGTCGTTGTCGTATGCACCGTATGATGAAAACCGGCTGATACGGTATTCTGTGCCCCGCGCCTTTATTTCTCCGCCTGCATCGAGGATATAGCTGCGGGTAGTTCCGGCGTTGCCCTGATTGTAGGTAAGAGCATAGAGATAGTTCTTGTGGAATACCCACTGTGTCGCTCCGTCGTTGAGCAATCCATTGTTCACCGGAGACAGAGTGCCCTCGTCGAGCGACTCCCCTGTCAGTAACACATATGAGGTCGCGTTTGAACCCTGAACAGTTGCGGCGAATACATATTTCCCATTGCCGACATAGTCGCCTCCAGTATTTGGCTCGTCTGTGTCCGAGCAAGATGTCAGTGCCATCGGCACTGCGAGCGCAGTCAATACGCTAAAAAAACTTGTTTTCTTCATTGCTATTATTTGTTTATCAGTTACCAAAATAGATTCTTATCTTACCATAAAATGCTCGTCCGGCTTTCTGAAGACTGAAATTGTCGTAAAGCCTTTCATTGGTGAAATTCCGGCATTCGAATGACAGATTGTATCTGCCGTTATTTATGCCATAGGATATTGTGAGATTATGCGAGAATTGATCAGGCACCATGTAGTCGTTGTTGTTTGATCCTATATTGGAAGCGTAATAACAGAATTTGTGGGTGTACTGGTTGTCGTAAGTCACAGTGAGGACATTACGTTTCCCTCCCAGGCCATGCCAGTAGAAATTGATGTCGGAATCAGCGAACATGTAGGGCTGATTGGGCATCCGCTCTCGATAGGCCACATTCGCTACCGTGCTTCCCATTGCGGTTTTCATATTGTCGCGGACATTCATCTGAGTGAAATTTCCGCCAAGGCTCAGCCACTTTGAGAAATTATAACGGGCTGAGACGCTAAAGCCTTTTGTATCCACCTTGCCGTAATTGACATAGGTCGCGGCAGACTTTCCACCGCTCAAGGCCAAAATATTGCGCTGTATGTAATCTCTTGTGTCGCGGTAAATAAATCCCGCTTCCACATAAATGATGTTGCTGCCAAACGTTGCGTTATAACTGAGGTTCAAGTTGACATTATGACTGGATTCAGGTTTCAGCGACATATCGCCGACTTCAAGGTCTTCGTCGCCAAACATTTCTTCAATAGTCGGCAGACGGTATGCTTTCTCGTATGATGCCTTCATCTGAAATCCGAGAGGCATAAACCATGTGCCGGCGGCACCATAACCGAATGCATCGACCGAACGGGAGCTTTTCACATATGTATCCTGTGCGGAAGTTGTCGCGGCCGGTCCGGATACGTATTGGTGATATTGCTTGCCAAATGCGGAAATATTAAACCTGGTATTTGGCGTATAGCGATACGACAGCCCAACGATATTTTTGCTCGTAATCTTACCTATTTCATCAGTGCTAACAACCGACGATAGCAGATTGTCGTTCGACCTGTTGAATGTATTAAAGACATCGTTGACAGTGAAGAGATGATTTTCGCCAAGACGATAATTGGTGGTGAATGTCGCCGACCAGTTATTGTTGTTAGCCCGCGAGTTCTGATAAGACTGTTCTCCCGGAGAATTAAGCCTGTCCGTTTCGCCGCGCCAGTTGTATTTAACCGATGCCGTATCCACATTTAAAGTGACATTTCGGTTATAGTTGGCGTTAAGTGCCACATCAAGTCCGCGAGTCAACAGATTACGCTTGCCATATTCCAGCGAACCGATAAGAGAATGACCATGACGATGTTTTTGACCATACACAATTTCTTGCCGTACACCGGTCTGCATTTCCTTATACATGTGCGAATATGTAAATCCTGCCATAAGTCGGTCTGCCCACGGCTTGTTTACAAATCCAATTCTGGCAACTATCGCTTCGTTATGGTATGTGTCATTGAAACGACGTACATGTTCAAGCTTATTCTTGTTAATCCCTCCTGTTGCAAAATCCTCGACCGGTGCGTCAACCCAATAATTATTATCGGAATAATTTTGAAATGCGTTGATTTCATATTTTATTCCGTTGCTCAGGGTCTGCCCGAAATTGACGTATGTTTTGTGGGTGTTGAATGAGCCGTATGAATAAGAGGCATCGAGAAACCATCGGCGCTGACGTTTGGGTGTGACAATATTGATGACCCCTCCGATCGCATCCGAGCCGAATCCAACAGGAACCACCCCACGATACACCTCTATACGTTCTGCGAAGTTAACAGGAATGTTATTTATTCCAAATGAGCTGCCGACCCCCTCCTGTGGTACACCATCGATAAAAACTTTTACATGCTTGCCGCTGAAACCATCCATCGTCACAGCCATATCCGACCCGACTCCTCCGCTTTCCCTTATTTTCATGCCTGGAGCTTTGGAAAGTGCCTCGCTAAGTGTTTTGGTCGTGTTCACCAGCTCCTTGGTATCTACCGCCGTTGCATTAAAAGCCGAATTTCTTACCTTGCTCAGCGTATTGCCTACTACTATGACCTCTGCCAACTGAGCGGCCGGCTTCAATTTGACATTGAGTTTCGTTCGGTCTTTTGTCTTTATTGTTGCATTAAGCTCCAATTTTTCAAAACCGACCGACGAAAACACTATAGTGTAGTTACCGGCTGGAGCATTGATGTGATATAAACCTTTGTCATTAGTGGTCCCGGAAAAGGAGGTCCCCTTCAGATATACAGTCGCATAATCTATCGGTTCTCCATCAGATGAAAGTACCTTTCCGGAGATCATACCGGACACATCCTTTGCAGACAGATTAAATGACAGCAGACAGATTGAAAGAACCGTTAATATATATTCCTTGGGCGATGCCATACTTTACTTGTTTTGTTACTTAAATTTTTTGCAAAGTTCGGCACATTACCACATCTGAAAAATACCTAAATGTGAGTATTCCTCCGTAATGAGCTGCTTTTCTGCAATTTACACAGGCGACACATTCCGATAAAATGGCTAATTACATCATTCCACTGGCAAACGAACGAGTATCACCGAATCCACCAATCACAAATCATGATAATTGATTATTTCAATACTCTTTTCTTGTGTTTCGGTATCAGCTTCTCATGTAGATATTGAAACATGACAAATAACACAGGCACTATAAACAGAAGTGCAAGAGTTCCGAAGAGAAGACCTCCAACCGTACCGACACCAACTGAAATGTTTCCGTTTGCACCGACTCCCGAAGCAAACATCAGTGGAAGCATACCGAATACCATCGTTGCAGAAGTCATTATTATAGGTCTGAAACGTGCTTTTGCAGCCGATATTGCCGCCGCGACAAGGCCCAGCCCCTCTTTACGACGAGCCGTGGCATATTCGGTCAGAAGTATTGCTGTCTTAGCCAAAAGACCGATTAGCATTATCAGTCCGATCTGCATATAGATATTATTCTCCAAACCCCACCATCGGGCGAAAAGGAAACTTCCCGCAAGTCCAAAAGGCACAGCGGCTATGACGGCGAATGGAATCGTAAGACTTTCATATAGCGCGCATAATATCAGATATATAAACGCAAGGCATATACAAAAAGCCAACACTGTAGTATTTCCGGAAGATGATTCCTCGCGCGACATTCCTCCAAATTCGTAGCCAAAACCGGATGGCAGGTATTTAGCGGCAACATCTTTGATTGCGGCGATAGCTTCTCCTGAACTATATCCTTCGCTTTGCTCTCCATAAACCGATATTGACGGAAACAGATTAAAACGTGAAAGACTTTCCGACCCATATACCCTCGTCAGTGTAATGAATTTGTCAATAGGAGCCATGTCTCCGGCCGATGTCCTTACGAATATCCGTTTCAGGGCTTCGGTATCGAGGCGGTCATCAGGGGATGCCTGCACCATAACACGATACAATTTGGTAAACCTATTGAGATTTGATGAGTAGCTACCGCCTATATACCCTGACAATGTTGAAAGAACGTCAGATGGCGATATGTTATGCTGCAGACATTTTACAGCATCAACCTCTACCATATACTGGGGATACCTGGTGTCGAAGGTTGTGTAGGCTCTTGATATTTCCGGACGTGAATTCAATGAATCAATGAATGCGTTAGTGACATCAAGCAATTCTTGAGTTGTAGCTCCTTTTCGGTCCTGAACATACAATTCAAATCCGCTGCCCGTCCCATACCCGAAAATCATCGGCATTTGTGACGCTCTGATCTGCGCCGACGAGATTGTGGATGTACGCTTGTATATCTCTTTAATCACCGCATTTATATCCTGATCCTTTTCTTTTCTCAGACTCCAGTCTTTTAGGCGGATATTAAACGAACCGGCCGACGATGACTGATCGTGCCGGGCATTTTTCCCCGACACTTTCGAATAAATGCTTATTTCAGGAATCTCCTTTATCGCATCTTCAACCTGAGTCATTATCGCATCATTTTCTGCCAGACTTGAGCCGGGTGCAACCTGGACATTCAGGCTGATTGTCCCCATATCCTCCTGAGGGACGAGGCCCGTTTTAGTCGTTGACATCAGCCACCATAAACCTCCAACCGAGAGCAAGAACAGGACAAGTACGATCCATCTGTTTCTGAAAAGGAAAACCACTCCTATGCGATACTGCCCGATGGTAGTGTTGAGAGACTTGTCAAATGCGTAATGAAAACGCTCGATAAATGTTGATTTTGCACCATTGATTATCTTCCGGCGCATCAGCAGTGCACTTAACGCCGGACATAATGTCATGGCATTTATGAGTGATATACCGACCGCAACCGCCATAGTCAATCCAAACTGCTTATAGAACGTACCGGATGTGCCACCCATGAAGCAAACCGGTATGAATACGGCCATAAACACCACCGTTGTTGTTATAAGCGCGGCAGAGAGGCCTCCCATTGCAGATACAGTAGCACGATATGGATCATCTTCTCCTTCGTCAAATTTTGCCTGGACAGCCTCAACGACCACAACCGAATCATCGACAACCGTGCCGATAACAAGGACTATCGCAAAAAGAGTAAGCATATTAAGTGTGAAACCGACCACATAGATAAACGCAAAAGTTCCTGTCAGAGACACTACTATGGACAACACCGGAATCAAAGTGGCTATGAAATCATGAAGAAACAGATAAACAACCAACACCACGAGGATAAGGGCTATTATCAAAGTCTCGATGACCTTGTAGATCGATGCGTCAAGGAAGTCCTTTGTACTCGAAATATCGGTCAGCACCATGCCGGGAGGCAAAGTGGATCGAATCTCCTCGAGAGTCCTATCTATTTCTTTAATGACCTCATTGGCATTGGATCCGGCGGTCTGCGCAATCATGGCATTAGCACCCGGATGTCCGCTTGTCTGACTCAGCATAGCATAATTGACAGCTCCGAGTTCAACCTCCGCCACATCCTTGAGCCGAAGCACGCTGCCGTCGGATAACGCCCTGACAACCAGATTTTCATAATCTTCAACATTCTCATATAGTCCTCTGTACTTTAGCACATATTGAAATGTGGTTGCCGATTCGGCTCCAAGTGTACCTGTCGGCGATTCTATGTTCTGGTCTGCAAGAACTTTGTCAACATCTGCCGGGACAAGTCCATACCACGGCAGACGCATCTTAAATAAACTTAACGGCAGTTTACCAATATAAATAGT